>JACDDF010000068.1 GCA_013817135.1 Nitrospirales bacterium | reverse complement strand
CGTTGTTGAAGTGAAATGCCGATTTCTTCAACCGGAACATCCTGGCTCGGGAGGAACCCTGCAGCCTGTTTGGCTTCGAGATGATTGGGTGTGATAACCGTCACCCCCTGGTAATACGCCATATGCTCCACCTTCGGATCCACCACAATCGGCACGTCAAACTCATCAGCCAGGCCATGAATGGCCTTCATCAGTTCAACTGTGATCATGCCCTTCGCATAATCAGAAATCACCAGGCAGGAGACTCCAGGAAGACGGGAAGCCAGATGTCTTATCATTTTTTTTGTCTGTTGAGACGAAATGTCATGGCGTTGCTCCACATCAAAACGAACAATTTGCTGATTGTGGGCAATTACTCTCGTTTTTTTTATTGTCGGACGACTGGAATCGACAAAAACACCGGAGGTAAATGGGGATGATCGTCGAATGTCAGCAAGGAATTGTTTCCCAATATGATCCGCACCGACCACGCCACACAATTCGGCCTGTCCACCTAATGTCAGAATATTATGGTACACATTCGCTGCCCCACCCATTCGGTACGATTCAGAGTCCACATGAACAATTGGTACAGGCGCTTCCGGAGAGACACGATGCACCTTGCCCCAGACATAATGATCTAAAATGAGATCTCCGACAACCAGAATGCGAGCGCGAGAGAAGCGTTGAATATACTCCTTGAATTTTCGAGAGGAAATCGATGGGATAACGGATAGCGGTTTCATCCTTGAGGCAGTAGAAGGCTGAAGTTTGCTTGGGTCAAGTGACTTTGCGCTCACTATTCAATGAGCTTTCCGATTCGTTCCCATCGGATCCATTCGGTCCAAGCTCCCTGCCCATTCCATGACCAATACACGAGAAAGGCTCTGCCTTTAATCTTATCCATTCGCACAAATCCCCAAAAGCGGCTGTCCAAGCTTTGGTCACGGTTGTCACCCATCACAAAGTATGATTCGGGAGGAACGGTTAAGGGACCAAGATTATCGCGAGGATTGATACGACCATCAATGATTCCAGGGTCGACCCTCTGCGTAAAGCCTTCATCCAGCAATGGCTGTCCATTCACGATCACGTGTTTATTTTGAATATGAATGGTATCGCCAGGGAGGCCGATCACCCGCTTAATGAAATCCTTGTTTTCATCCTCAGGATAGCGAAACACAATAATATCCCCACGAGACGGAGGATCAAAATTCATCACGATCGTCGAAGAAAAACACGTCACCGGCGGGAACGAGACCTGAAACTCACAGTCTTGCGGCAACTGAAACCCATAGGACAGCTTGGAAACAAGGATATGATCGCCAATCATCAAGGTCGGAATCATGGACCCTGATGGGATCTTAAAGGCCTGGACCACAAAGACTCGAATGGTGAGAGCCAGAATAATCGCAATGATCAAGGCCTCGGCATATTCTCGAATAATCGACTTCTTGGATACCTCAACCTCCTGGGAACTCGAGGTAACCGAAGATTCCTCTTGTAGATTTTTTTCGGAAGATTCGGTCATTTTGGGTTGTTGTGGATCTTGAGTGGTCATCAGCGGTTCAGTTCGGATCGGTCTTTAAAATAGCCAGAAAGGCTTCCTGAGGTACTTCGACGCGCCCTAATTGTTTCATTCGTTTCTTTCCTTCTTTTTGCTTCTCCCACAATTTGCGTTTTCGGGAAATATCCCCACCATAACATTTGGCTGTCACATTTTTCTTGAGTGCGCCAATCGTTTCTCTGGCAATGATGCGTTTCCCAATGGTCGCCTGAATGACAATTTCAAACATTTGCTTGGGAATGAGTTCTTTCATTTTTTCGGCTAACTGTTTCCCGCGACTTTGCACTTTATCCTTGTGCGCAATGATGGAGAGCGCATCCACCGTCTCACCATTCAGCAATAAATCCAATTTCACCAATTCAGACTCACGATAGCCCAGCAATTCATAATCTAACGAGGCATACCCTTGAGTCCGGGATTTCAACCGATCATAAAAGTCTAACACAATTTCATTCAGGGGGATTTCGTAGATTAACATGGACCGGGTTGGATCCAGATATTGCAGCCCGACTTGAATGCCCCGACGCTCTTGGCACAGCTGAAGGACATTTCCGATATATCGCTCCGGCGTAATCATCGTGGCTTTAATATAAGGCTCTTCAATTCGTTCGATCTGTGAAGGGTCCGGAAGTTTTGAGGGATTATCGATGACCAGTGTTTCGCCTTTGTTGGTAAACACACGATAGACGACAGTTGGGGCGGTACTGATCAGATCCAGTCCATATTCCCGCTCCAAGCGCTCCCGAATAATTTCCATGTGGAGGAGCCCTAAAAACCCGCATCGGAATCCAAATCCCAAAGCCAGAGAGGTTTCCGGTTCATAGACAAAAGAGGAATCATTCAGTTGTAACTTCTCCAGAGAATCCCGCAGATCCTCAAACTTGGCATTATCAGTCGTGTATAACCCGCAAAAGACTACCGGTTTGACATCACGGTATCCGGGCAGGGCAACGCTTGTGGGGCGCTTTGAATCCGTAATGGTATCGCCAATTTTGGTGTCCGATAGCTCTTTCATCCCGGCACAAATATACCCGACTTCCCCAGGCCCCAGCCGACTAACCTTGGTCCGTTTCGGTGAAAAGACCCCAACCTCCAGGACTTCAAATTCACGTCCGGAAAACATTAATTTAATCATCATATTGGGGGTGACTTCTCCATCCATGATCCGGAGAAGCACAACGGCTCCCTGATAATTGTCAAACCAGGAGTCAAAAATCAGGGCCTTTAAGGGTTGGTCAATGGAACCGACAGGAGCCGGAATGACCTTCACCACACCTTCAAGCACCTCCTTTACCCCTCGTCCATCCTTGGCACTGACTAAAAAGGCCTCTTCACTCGACAACCCCAATACATCTCGAATTTGGACCTTCACGCCTTCCACATCCGCACTCGGTAAATCAATTTTATTAATGACGGGAATAATCACTAAATCGTTCGAAATCGCCAGATAGGCATTGGCGATGGTCTGGGCCTCAACCCCCTGAGTGGCATCAATCAACAGAAGGGCTCCTTCACAGGCAGCCAGACTCCGCGACACCTCATAAGCAAAATCGACATGCCCGGGGGTATCAATGAGATTAAATTGATATTCCTGTCCATCAGAGCTCTTAAACCGCGTTGTGACCGCATGGGCTTTAATGGTGATCCCGCGCTCACGCTCCAGATCCATGGCATCCAGATATTGTGCACGCGCCTCACGTGCCGACACGGCACCGGTGATTTCCAGAAACCGGTCAGCAAGCGTGGATTTGCCGTGATCAATATGAGCAATAATCGAAAAATTGCGGATGTGTGTTTGAGGGAAGGCTTTACTCATTCGAAGTGACCGTGATTGTAATGAGACCCTAAAAGGTTGTCAAAAATTGATGGCTTCCGCTAGGTTATTGTCTTGAAACGGACCAGAGGTCAAACAATGCCCCGCACAGCTTTACAAAAAGACGATTGTGAGTATATTTGGCACCCTTTTACCCAAATGCAGGAATGGGAGGGCCAGACTCCTCTCATTATCAGACGCGGGAAAGGTTCTTACCTCTATGACATGGACGGCAATGCCTATCTTGATGCCACAGCATCTATCTGGGTCAATGTCCATGGCCATCAACATCCCCGCATTAATCAGGCCATCCGCCGGCAACTTACCCAGGTGGCTCATACGACGCTACTAGGGCTTTCCAACCCACCAGCCATTCAATTGGCCAAGGCACTTATTCGCCTGGCTCCGAAAGGCTTACGAAAGGTATTTTATTCAGACAACGGCTCAACAGCTGTTGAGGTTGCGGCAAAGATGGCTATCCAGTACTGGCAACAATGTCCAACTCCCCAGCCACTAAAAACTCGATTTATCCATCTAGGCCTGTCCTATCATGGGGATACAGTGGGAGGCGTGAGCCTCAGCGGAGTCGAACTTTTCCGCAGACCTTTTTCTTCGCTCCTCTTTCCAAGCCATGCCATTGAGCCCCCTTACTGTTATCGATGTCCCCTTCACATGGAGTTCCCTCAATGCCAACTCGCCTGCCTTGATCCCCTTGAAAAGCTTCTGCACTCATCACATCAAGAAATTGCAGGCCTTATTCTTGAGCCCATGGTGCAAGGGGTCGCCGGGATCATTCCCTCCCCTCCAGGTTACTTGAAGCGCGTTAGAGAGTTATGCACGCGCTACAAAGTCTTATTCATTGCAGATGAGGTTGCCACCGGGTTTGGACGAACAGGCCGGATGTTTGCCTGTGAGCATGAAGAAATCTCTCCGGATATCATGGCCATTGCCAAAGGGTTGACGGGAGGGTATCTACCCTTAGCCGCCACGTTAACGACAGCCGCCATTTATGAAGCGTTTTTGGGAGAAGGGCATGAAGGCAAAACTTTTTTCCATGGACATAGTTACGCGGGAAATCCCTTGGGCTGTGCGGCAGCACTGGCCAACCTGAGTATTTTCAAGAGCGAACGCACACTTGTAAAGCTTCAACGGCGAATCCCAAAATTACGAAAGGCCCTGGAGTCGCTGAGCGAAGATCCTTGGGTCGGCGACATTCGACAATGTGGCTACATGGTCGGGATTGAACTGGTTCAACATCAAGCTAACAAAAATCCGTTCCCTGCCACCGAACGCATCGGCCAGAAAATAGCCATGACCGCCAGAACCTTGGGGATGTTGATCCGTCCCATCGGCACGATTATGATTCTCATGCCTCCACTTTCCGCCAGCGTCAAGGAACTTGAGCAAATGGTATCAATTTTAAAACTCGCTATCTCAGTTGTTCGTTCATCCAGCCCATCTTCCTCAGTACAAACACCTCCTCAAGTTTCTTCGCACACCTCAGTGTAGCCTAGATGAGCTCAACGGTTTGGCCAACGTGCAACTCACATCGGTCCACAGCTCGCCCTTGCTTCACAAAAATCTCGATATGGCCATTACTGTTGATTAAGGCTTCCGGAAGTCCCATGGCGCCTTCTCCATAATGAGTTTTTATTCCATTAATGACGACATCTCCAATTTTTAAACCGGAGTATTCCTTCTTGGTGACTGATCGAAATGTCTCGATATCGGTCATAGTGATATTGGTCATGGCATTACCAAAATGGTCGACATAGACAATTCGCCCATGAAGGGCCTGCAGTTGCATACGTGGGGGATCTTGGGGAAGCCTGACGTAATCATGAATGAGCCGTCCGTACGATCCAGGAACCTGTCCCTTCGTCAACCAGGCGGCAGAGGGTGCAAACAAATCCCGGCCATCAAATGTTCCTCCCGCAGAATCCAATCGGTATTGTTTATTCTCAATCGATCGAACTTCAACCGACGTTTCCTCCTGGAGCACGTAGCTTAGGACGCCATTATCCGGAGCCAGGAAAAAATGTCTGGAGGTCGAGGCTAAGATTGCTCTTCGGGAACTCCCTACAGCAGGGTCCACGACCACCACATGCACCGTTCCATCCGGAAAATATTGATAACACGATTTCAAAAAAAACGCCGCCTGTTCAACCCCATGCGCCGGGATTCGATGCGTCAGATCGACGATGCGTATTTGAGAATTAATTCCGAGCATCACGCCCTTCATACTTGGGACAAAATAGTCGACATCCCCAAAATCAGTGACCAATGTAACTAAGGAAATGGCGGAAGTCATGATTATAGCTCCTCAAAACAAACGGACTGGATTTGATATTCAATAACTCCGGCGGGTCGATGCACTTCAACGATATCTCCGACCCGATGCCCAATCAGCGCACGCCCAATAGGCGATTGAACCGAAATGGAACCATTTTTGATATCGGCTTCTTCTTGTCCCACCAAGGTATAGCGTTTTTCTTCCTGCGACTCTAAACTTAAAATGGAGACTGTGACCCCAAACACGACCGTGTCACTCTGCCCACTCGATATTTCCACCACTTGAGCAATACTGAGTTTATGCTCAAGCTCAGCCATCCGTGTATCAATGAATTGCTGCTGCTCCTTGGCGGCTTTATATTCCGCATTTTCCTTGAGATCCCCATGCTCACGAGCCTCGGTAATGGCTTGAATGTTTTTAGGGCGATCTTCCCGTCGCAGCCTGGCCAGTTCGGCTTGCAGTGCCTCATATCCTTTTTTTGTGATAGGAATTTTCATGAAACCACACTCCCCTTTATTAGATCTTGAAACTCGGATAGTCAATAATCCATCATCGCGTTACGTCCTTTTAGACTTACCCGGCTGGCATCGCAGAATGATATTCCTGCAGGCAGCGAACCTCCATGGAAGTTTTCTTCATCGCCTCTATTCCTGATATAGCAGCTTGCGCGGCTTGAATTGTCGTAAAGTAAGGAATCCCGCCGAAGACAGCCGCTTTGCGAATTGGTGCGGAATCATCCTGCGAAGAGGCACCTCCCACCGTATTCACAACTAAAGACAGCTCTTTGTTTTTGAGTAAATCTTCGATATGGGGGCGCGCGGCATTCAGTTTGTTCACCGTAACTACGGTGATCCCATGTTTCCGCAAAAAGGCCGCCGTCCCTTTAGTCGCATTAAGTGAAAATCCGAGTTGCGACAGTCGCTGTGCGATAGCAAGCGTCGCGGGTTTATCCCCATCCTTTACGCTGAGAAGAGCAGTCCCTGCCAAAGGCAAAGGCATTCCTGATGCGGCTTGAGATTTTGCAAACGCCCACCCGAAGCTTCGATCAATCCCCATGACTTCGCCCGTCGAACGCATTTCTGGACCCAACAATACATCAGAGACACCGAGTTTCGTAAATGGAAAGACGGCCTCTTTAATGGCAATGTGGGAAAAAAGTGGAGACTGCAAAAAGCCTAAGTCTTTCAAGGTTCGCCCAGCCATAATTTTCATCGCATGTTTGGCCAAAGGCACACCAATGACCTTACTCACAAAAGGGACCGTGCGAGAAGCGCGAGGATTGACCTCTAAGATATATACGGCCCCACCCTTGACCGCATATTGAATATTCATCAGACCCGTCACCTGTAACTCCTTGGCCAAAAGAATGGTCTGGCGATTGATCGTCTCAAGAATATCGGCACTAAGGGAGTGGGCAGGTAACGAACACGCCGAATCTCCGGAATGAATTCCTGCCATCTCGACATGTTCCATGATGGCAGCCACCACGACGTCTGTCCCATCTGCAATGGCATCCACATCAACTTCTATGGCGTCTTCAAGGTAATCATCGATTAACAAGGGATGCCTGCCCAAGTCCATGCCATGTCTCTGAAGGTATTCATCCAATGCGTCAGCATCGTACACGATTTGCATGGCACGCCCCCCCAACACATACGAAGGGCGTACCATGACTGGATAGCCAATGTTGACGGCAATAATATGAGCTTCATGTGAGGACCGTGCGGTGCCGTTTTGCGGCTGCAGGAGATTCAATTCAATCAACAAATCACTAAACCGTTTTCGATCTTCCGCGCGATCAATGGCATCGGGTTGTGTCCCCAAAATCCTCACCCCTTCTTGCTCTAACGGAACGGCCAGCTTGAGAGGCGTTTGTCCACCGAATTGTACGACGACCCCATCCGGACGTTCGGCCAGAATAATTCGCAAGACCTCTTCTTTCGTCAAGGGTTCAAAATAGAGGCGATCGGAAATGTCATAATCGGTACTGACGGTTTCCGGATTGCAATTGACCATAATGGTTTCAATGCCTTCTTCTTTTAGGGCCATCGCGGCATGCACGCAACAGTAATCAAATTCAATGCCTTGCCCAATTCGGTTCGGCCCTCCCCCTAAGATCATAATTTTTCTTTTTTGGGTAGGGCGAGATTCACAGGAGAAACCGGAAGTGGAATAGAGATAGGGGGTATGCGCCTCGAATTCGGCGCCACAAGTGTCGACTCTTTTAAAGACGGTGCCGTAGCCGGATCCCCTGACCTGTCGCCACTGACGAATGGTATCTTCCTCTCTCCCGATGAGTTGCCCAAGCCGTTGATCGGAAAATCCAAGGCCTTTCGCTTGTTCAAGGAGAGTCACCAGGGAATCGGGGCAACCTTTGGGGGTGTCGTGTGAACGATCGGTCCTAAATTCCTCCTTGCTTTTGCGAACCCATTCCGCTTCAAATTCTACGAGTTCTTCAATTTCATGCAAAAACCAGGGATCAACCCGCGACAATTGATACAACTCCTCCACGGACATCCCGATTCGGAACGCATCAGCCAGAAACCAAAGACGATCGGCTGTGGGGATTCGAACCTGAGATTGAAGGCGGTCATGCAGTGGATGAGCC
>JACDDF010000629.1 GCA_013817135.1 Nitrospirales bacterium | reverse complement strand
AGAAAATCTTTCAGCCTGGGAAACTCTACCTCCCCTCGCCCCTCCTTACAAAGGAGGGGAACTGATTAAATGAATGGATTCCCGATGAAAAATGTCGGGAATGACCAATCGCCTCCGTCATCCCCGCAGGTGGTTAGCGGGGATCCACCCGAAGAATGGCTCAGATGGATTCCCGATGAAAGACGTCGGGAATGACCTTAAAAAAGAAAAAGCAAATTTCCCTGTTTCCCGTATTCAAATAGGAAATTTTGAGTGTTGAGTAGCCGGTGCTGAATATGAACGAGACAACCGCCGCAACCCAGAATTCTTTCAGCAGGCCTCGGCCACGAATTGCGGTGGTGAAATTTGCCTCTTGTGACGGTGCCAGTTAAGCATCCTGAATATGGAGGACGATTTGCTGGCTTTGGGAGCGGCCCTCGACATCGCCTATTTCCCTGAAGCCTCCAGCCATATGCAGCCTGGCCCATATGATATTATGTTTGTGGAAGGCTCCATTACCTGTCCTGAAGATCTATCTCGAGTTCTCGATCTCCGGCAACAGACGACGACCTTGATCACCATCGGCGCCTGTGCCACTTCTGGCGGCATTCAGGCTCTTCGGAACTGGGGCGATGTGGAAGCTTTCAAGCGAACGGTCTACCCCAGTCCTGAATACATCCACAGCCTAAGCACATCGACTCCTATCTTCGAACACGTCAAGGTGAACTATGAATTGTGGGGGATGCCCGATCGATAAGCCGCAACTCCTTCGAGTCCTGACCGATTTACTGATCGGCGTCACACCCAGCATTCCCACACATAGTGTGTGTCTGGACTGTAAACGCCAGGGCCATGTCTGCGTCCTGGTCGCGAAGGGACTGCCCTGTCTTGGACCGGTGACGTGTACCGGGTGCGGCGCCATCTGCCCCGCTATGGGTCGGGAGTGTTATGGATGCTTTGGCCCCGCGGAACAGGATTCAGTGAATCCGGGAGTGCCCCCAAATACCCGATCCCTGGCCAAACAATTTCATGAACATCTCCAACTCATTCCCGTGGAAATAGTTCGCCGGTTTCGAGGAATCAACGGCTCGGTTCAACCGTTCAAAAAGGAAAGCGATGCCTGGGAAATCCGATAAATCCAGAACCATAAAAATCGACTTGATGGCCAGGGTAGAAGGGGAAGGGGCCCTTCATATCACCGTCCAGAATGGTCAGGTTCAGGATGTTCAACTGCGGATTTTTGAACCACCTCGATTTTTTGAAGCCTTCCTCCAAGGACGTCACGTCAACGAAGTGCCCGATATCGTGGCCCGTATTTGCGGGATCTGCCCGGTGGCCTATCAAATGAGTGCGGTCCATACCTTGGAACAAATTTTCGGAGTGGAGATGCCACAAAGCCTTCGAGATTTACGCCGACTCCTCTATTGCGGAGAATGGATCGAAAGTCATGTTCTGCACATCCATATGCTCCAGGGCCCGGATTTCTTAGGGTTCGACAGCGGGCTGGAGATGGCTCGTTCCCACCCCGATCTTGTGAAGCGAGGGCTTCGAATGAAGAAGGCAGGCAATCAGCTTTTGGCCCTCTTAGGAGGACGGTCGGTCCATCCGGTCTCGGTCCAAATTGGTGGCTTCTCAGGTGCCGACAAGGAATGCTTTACATGCGCTGAAAGACGAATTCCTTTGGGCCAGAGATGCCGCTGCGGAAACGCTTCGATGGGTGAGCGGATTTGAATTTCAAGATCCCGAACAGGCCTATACCTTCCTCGCCCTCCGGGGGCCTTCTGAATATCCGATGAATCAAGGCGACGTCGTCACCAATCGAGGACACCGCATGACCGCATCGGAGTTTGAGCACCATTTTCATGAAGAACAGGTGCCCTATTCCAATGCCCTCCACTGCACGTTGAATGGACAATTTTATCTCATAGGCCCATTAGCCCGCTTCGCTCTCAACCAAGACCAACTCTCCGCGTTGATCAAAGAAGTTTTCCAAATCACGAGTTTCGTTCCCACCTTCAACCGCGCATCCATGGGTTTCGTGGCACGATGGGTGGAAGTGCTCTATGCCTTTGACGAAGCCCTTCGCCTCATTCAAAACTATGAGACGCCACGTGATCCGGCCGTTCCGGTGAT
>JACDDF010000067.1 GCA_013817135.1 Nitrospirales bacterium | reverse complement strand
GTGCCCGGTCTTGAGCGGCCAGCGTGGTGAAGTTCGGAAATTTCTCAAAATAATTGTGAAGCGTGGGCCTCGTCAGGTGCACCAATGGACACGAGAGATAGGCGGATTCTCCTGAAAATATGAATTTATTGTGTGGCTCCGCGTCATCCAAATGGCCGATTCCCCGGCGGAACAGACGCAATTGATAATCGGGGTAACACCCGGCGTTCAACACCAACGAACCAAAATAATAATTATGGCGAGGAACATAATACGCCACTGGCCCATCCTTGGAACCGGCAGACAGCACGGCTTCGATCTCAGCCTGCAGTGCAGACGGAATGCGTTCGTCGGAATCTAAAATAAAGACCCAGTCCGTGGAAGCCTGGTCCATCGCATAATTTTTTTGATCTCCAAACCCTGGCCAGGGCCGTTGAAAAATCTTGTCCGTAAACGTTCTGGCAATATCCATGGTGCGATCCGTACTAAATGAATCCACCACGACAATTTCATCCATCCACTTCGCGCTTTCCAAGCAAGGCTGAAGATTCTTCTCTTCGTTGAATGCCACCACGGCACAAGAGACCGTTTCCCGCTTAACCGAAGTGGCACTATCTTGGGCAGGACTATTCTGGTTCTTCATGATATGAGCCATCCGTTATCTAGAACCACCATGAGTAATAAGGAAAGGCTATCCCCGCGCAGAGTTTTGAATGATCCATCACCGTCAATTGGGCTCTCCACATTGGGCATCCCCTCTCACATCTCGCCATTCGGCATTTTTCATTTAAAAACTGCACCTTCTTCACTGGACTTCTGATACCCAAACCGTCCCATACTGCTTGATATCCTGACAAAGCTCCTCAAACACCGCCATGCCATCGGCAACTTCCATGCACATCGGATGGGCAAGAACCGTCGCGGTTCCTCCTTGCTCACATATACTCCGTATACTCGTCTTTACGCAGTCGGACCATTCCGTGATAGTCACCCGTTGGGTAAGACGATCCGGCTTGGTTTTCCCATGTTGATATTTTCCATGTAATACATGTTCGTGATCAGGCAGAACATTCATCGGAACCGAACGATAGCCGGGACGCAGCCATTCGGCAGATATTTTCGAATCAGATACCTCATCGGACACCACATGGATTCCACAGGATTCTAACAAATGATCAGTTTCGACTGTCCGTATATAACTATGGTTTCGCCAGATCTGAATTCGTTGACCCGTCACCTGCTGAATGCTGGCAATGGTCCGCTGAATATCACGAAGTTGGTGCGCAGTGGTGCCCCATGGCGTGCCATACATTTTCTTGAATATGCGAGATAACGGATCTCGAAAGGCCGCGAAGGTATGCCCACCAATTTCGCAATGCGGCAGACCCGATAGGATCTTCACCCTGTCCGGTTCTTCCTGACAGGCTTTCCCGGTAAAAAACAGCGTGACTTTCACTCCGTATTTCCCGGCAATTTCGCAATATTTTCCGGCTAACGCGACTTCTGTTTGAGCAGAAAATGGCGTATCGGTTCCGCGATACGAGCGTTGGTGCACATCCCCTGTCAGACAAACCATTTTTTAGAATCCTTTTCGGCTCAACCCTGCCATTTCGCTGATGACCTCGACACCCGTTCAAGAACTCTTCACGGCAACGGAGGATTTTGATTGCATCAATCGCCGATACACCATCTCCGTCTGAGTCAGCATGTGTTCCATGGAATATCGTTCCTGAACGACCTGTCGCCCGACCTTCCCCATCCGGGTCGCGGCAATGGGATCATGAAGAAGACCGGCAATTTTTTCGGCTAAGATCTCCGGGTCTCTTGGAGGGACCAACAAACCGTTCACGCCATCCTGCACCACCTCGGGCACTCCTCCCACCGCAGAAGCCACCACAGGACGTTCCATGGCCAAGGCTTGAGTGAGAGATTGAGGAATACCTTCTTCAAAGGAAGGAATGACCACGACATCAAGTATCGCCAGCAGAGCCGGAACATCCTGCCGAAACCCCACGAGGTGCACACAGTGCTCCAAGCCAAGCTCTCGAATGCGATCCAACAGTGCCGGTTTTTCTCCGCCATCTCCGATGATGACGCACTCGACGGTAGAAAAACGTTTCTTGAGCCATCCGACCGCCTCGATCAATACCATCATGCCTTTTTCGGGACGAAGAAAAGTGACGGCTCCCACCAGAGGCCCTTGGTTTCCAAGCCCCAAACTCTTTCGTAAGGACACATCCGGGGGTTGGGGGTGGAATCGCTCCAAATCCACTCCGGTTGGAATAGAAATGACCCGAGAAGGACTCAGCCGGTTTCGTGTCATCAACCCCTGCCTGACCGCCTCACCGGTCGTGGTGACGACATGCGGCAATTTCCCATATAAGAGTCGATGCCGCCATGTCCGTGAAACTGGAGTGCTTTTATGGCGAGTCCGGACAATAATGGGACGTCGGGACGAAATCCGTCCGGCAATCGAGGCCGTCCAACTATCAAGAGACCCGTGCGTATTGACCACATCAATCTCACAGTGTTTCAAGATCCACAAATATGAGGGGACCAACGTGATCCACCCTCGCTTGCCGGAAGTGGTCGTCTTGACCTGTAACCCTCGTTGTTCGGCCAGCGCGGCCAACCGGCTCCCGTGAGGGGCAGCCACGACCACCGTATGCCCACGCTTCTCCATCCCTTGCGCTTCCTCCAACACACGGTATTCCTGACCTCCCATTCCTGAAGAGGATTCCGTGTGAAGAATGCGCATGGACATCTGGTGACGAGAGAGAGTTGGGCTTACCTTCGGCATAGCCATTGGAGGAGCAACGGGATCGCACAGGAGGTCCATCGAATCACTTTTTTTGCCTCTCCCACAACTTGGCGTATTTCACAAAGGTGTAATAGGCATACAAAATGGATAAAATCAGCCCGGGCTTCCGGTCCAGTATCCCCCCCCGCAACACATACATTTTCAGAAAGGTGAATAAGGGACGAAGCACCAATTGATGGGCGCGGAACGTCCGGCCTTCCCGATGCATGTCCTCAGCCCGCAAGCTGGAATACCGATCCATTTTGCGAAAGTAATGATCGATATCCCGAAAGGGAATCTGCTCTAGACTGGCTTGAAGATACCCAAGCTTCCCCTTCAGCTCATATCCCTCATGGACCAACGCCTCCCGATATTGCATAAATCCCTTATGAAAAAACTGGGGTTGCCGGTAATCAGGGTACCATCCACAATGTTTGATCCACCGCCCCAGGAAAAAATTTCTTCTGGGAATTTTGTAGGCCTGTGCCGAAGGCCCCTCCAGAAGCAACCGTTCAATTTCTCCCTGCACCGGTGGCGTCACCCGTTCATCCGTATCCAGACTGAAGACCCAATCATGCGTGGCATGAGTGAGGGCCTGATTCCGAAGCACGCCAAACCCCTGGAAGGGATAGTGAAAAATCTTGGATGTAAATTCACGACAAATATCAGTCGTCCCGTCCGTGCTATGAGAATCGATCACCACCAGCTCATCCACCCAATGAAGACTTTCTAAACATTTACGCATATTCGGTGCATCATTATAGGCAATCACCACCGCTGAAACTTTTTCTCTCGTGCCTGGTTCCGTCATACGGCTTTCTCCTTCGACCTCCTCACAGATTTACGGTTTCGCCGAGAAATGAGTTGCGGGCACGCGTTCATCCCTTCGATGAGAGAAGCCCCCGACGATTGCTTTGACCTCACGAAGGAGAGACTCGAGAGAGATGGATTCCATGCATTCCAGATAGTTGGGGTTTCTGCACGTTCGTGCTCCACAGGGACTGCAGGGCAATTCCGTGCGAACGATAACATGATTGTTCAAGGGATAGGGACCGGTGGCTTTGGGATGCGTCGGGCCAAAGATCCCGAGCACAGGGATTCCGACTCCCGCTGCCAGGTGAATGAGCGCCGAATCGTTTCCAATGAGCAGGTGCATTCTTCGCAAGAGTGAGGGTAATTGCGGAAGAGACAGTCGTCCGACCAGATTGATCAACCCCTGTGGCACAAGACGGGCAAATTCCCTGGCAGCAGAGATTTCTGAAGGCCCGCCCAGGAGCACAACACGAACATTGGGCCACCGCATCAGTTCGATGGCCAGATTCACAAACCTTTTAATCGGCCAGGACTTCATGACAGACCGTGTCCAGGGAGCCAGGGCAATCAGGTGGTCATCGCCTTGGACGTTCGCATCTTGAAGCATCGTTTCAATGGTGAGACGATCGGTAGAACATTGAGGCAGATGGAACACCGGAGTGGATGAATGTCCACCCAGAAATGTGGTGATCGCTAAATTCCGATCAACGGCATGGATCTCCAGCAGACGCCAGGGGGAAGCTTTCGTCTCCGGCAAAGGTACCTGGTGCGTATAAAACCAGGTCGCCCCTTCCCTGGCTCTGGCGAAACCCACACGGGTTCGAGCCCCGGTCATGACACCAAATAGCCCGGAACGGAACAGCCCTTGAAAATCCACAACCAGGTCAAACTTTTCTCTTCGGAGTGCAAGAAAGATATTCGGCCAATTTCTCCAGGACACATTCACGGACAAAATGTCATCAATATCGGGGTTTCCTTCAAGAATCGGCGCCCAAATCTCTTTGACCATCCAGGTCAGTCGGGCATGGGGAAACCGTTGACGCAACGCAGCCACTGCTGGAAGGGCATGAACAATATCACCCAGCGAACTTAATTTGATGACCAGTATCCGCTGAGGATTGATGTCCATAGGTACCCGCGAGAAATTCCTAGGCTCTCAACAACATACGTTATCCCAATAACGCGGATGAATGGGTGAGCTCTGATCCGGGTTGCTTCATCGGTTTTTCCTGATTCGGTTGCCCCGGCTTATTATCTGCTGTTCTATCCAGTCCACGGCATGAACAAAGCTGTCCGCCACATAGGCAATCGACACCTGGCCCTCGTCTCTCGCCTTCACGACATCCACACTATACGAACTCGTCATGACCAGAACTCCAGGCACCGAAGCGCGTTGAGCGGCCTCTAAATCACTGCGCTTATCCCCGACCAGATAACACTGCGAGACATCAAGCGCAAAGCGGGATACGGCTTGATCTATTAATCCCGCTTTGGGCTTTCGACATCCACACCCGTCTTGAGGATGATGAGGGCAGAAAAAAATACCATCAATCCTGGCTCCGTAAGGGCTAATCAATTCCGCCAACCTCTCATGGATCGACTCCAACCCTTCAATGGTCATCATCCCCCGACCAATGGCCGATTGATTGGTGACCAGAAGCACCATGGCCCCTAAGTGGTTTAATCGAGCGATGGCTTCAGGGACTCCCGGAAACAACACCAATTGTTCTGGAGAAGTGACATACCCCGTATCGTGGTTCAAGGTGCCATCCCGATCCAAAAATACAGCCGTACCCGGTGCGGCGGACACATCTCTCATCCAACATGCCCTCTGATCCGACCTTCGTTCCCGTAGCCTGGCGGCAACCTGATCTGAGACAGCGCGACCTCCACAACCTGCTCCACGGACACTTGGGTCATACAACGATGATCAATCGGGCAGGCGCGCAATAAACAGGGTGCACAACGGACCGATGCCGTCACCACTCCACTGGATTGTCCATGAGGGCTTGTCGTGGAGGGATCCGTTGAACCAAACACCGCAGCGACCGGTACCCCAAGGGCCTGAGCCACATGCATAGGTCCCGTGTCGTTGGTAACCAAGACGGAGCACCGTGTCAGCACGCCCATTAACTCTTGTATCGTGGTTCTTCCTGAGAGGACAACCGGCTCATACCGCATCCGTCTGGCAATGTCCTGTCCAAGCGCTTCTTCTCCCTTGCCTCCAATCAGGACACAGCGGACAGACGGAGTCCCGGGAAAGTCTTTTGTCAGACGCTCCACCAGGAGATCACCTACCTCCGCAAAGCGTTCCGGCAGCCATCGTTTGGCCGATCCATATACGGAGCCAGGATTCATCCCAATGACCAGACTGTCTGATGGAAGAAATACCTCAGGAAACTGTCCAGCACAGGCGTTTTTCACCTCAGGAGAGAGAAAAAGTTGAGGGGTGCGGTCTTTCCCGGAAGAGTGGGTGATGGCCTTCACGATCTCCTGATAATACTCCGTATGATGCAGATGAGCCCGATCCGGCCTGGGTACAGCCTCGGACAGAAGCCAACGCCGCCCATCCGTCGCATACCCCATGCGGGATGGGATGCCAGCCACCCAGGCAATGAGAGCCGCTTCAAAGGCATTTTGGAATAACACCGCGCGATCAAATTGCTTTCTCTTCACAAGTTGAATGAGATGCCAGAGCCCGAGGAGGCCCTTATGTTCCCCTTGATGGAAATACATCATGACCTCATCCACTCCCGGATGTCCTCTCAACAATTCCCCGATGATCGGCCTGGCCAACACCGTTACCCTGGCATGAGGATCATGATTCCGCAAATCCATAAGAGCCGGCAGGCACATCACGGCATCTCCGATCCAGTTGGGAACGCGGACGAGAATGTTCATCGAATAACGATATTTCCCCCCACGTGAACTGATCTGCTAGATCCTATTCGACCAACCATGACTGAGTCCTATGGACAAATGGCATGGAGCTGTTCACGTAACTCGTCTTCGCCTTGAGTCATCCGCACTTGCACATCCAGCGCCCAAAAAGCATCATCGCGTTTCAGATGCTCTTTAATTTTCAGGGCATCTTTTTCTGTAGTAATCGCGAGATCAAACCCTAAACGTCGCATCTTCAGACGAATGGCTTCAACATCTTTTTCCGAATAGGCAAAATGATCTGGGTACCGAACCTCCTCACCCACCGTCAACCCACAGGAGACCACCGTCGATCGAAAGGAGGCCGGATTTCCTATTCCGCTAAAGAGCAAACAGGTTTTGCCCTTGAAGGCCCCGGCCTGTTGAGTTTCCCCTGTCGCAAGATGCGTGAACATTTCCGGCTCGGTTTCCAGATGCAAGGGGATAAAGGATTTTCCGGCGCTCTGTTCTATTCGATTCTGAAGTGAGGCTACCGATACATTGCGTTCCGTTCGACTGAAGACAATCGTCGTGGCCCATTTTGCTGCGGAGAGCGGTTCACGCATCCGGCCGGCCGGCACGACTCCGCTTAAGCCCTCAACATCCGTCGCATCGAATAAGAGCAAGTCCAGGTCTCGATACAAAGAAAGATGCTGGAAGCCATCATCAAGAAGAAAGCAATCGCATGAGGCCTGCTCCAAGACCCACTGTCCCAATCGATAACGATCGGTTCCCACTGCCACAATCGCCCATGGGCACTTGTGAGCCATCAACATGGCTTCATCCCCTACCGATCGCCAATCACCCTTCAGCGACCGGCCATCGGAGACGAGCCTATTCACTGTTGAGCGTTGTCTTCCATACCCACGGCTTAATATCGCAACCCGCTTGCCCCGCTCATGAAGTCTGGCGGCCACCCACATCACAAATGGAGTCTTACTGGTTCCCCCCACGGTCATATTGCCCACACTGATGACCGGTTTTGGCAATCGAAGTTGAGGAAACCAGCCACGTTGATAGGCCGTCCTCCGCAATCGGGCAATTGCACCATAGGGAACAGCACACCCCCGGAGAATCCATGGGCAACGCCGGTGCAACCAATGCCAGAGCCGTTCCGGACTACCAGTAAGGGAAGGAGACGTCGTGTTCACGAAGGACTCATGGCGTAGATCATATTCTCCTCCTCATTCCAACTTCTCAAGGAACGGAAGCTTATCGAACCACTTCTTGAGACTTGCGTGAAGAAGACTCTTTCGCCGACAAAGAGAAAAAGGCCGAATTGTCCTTGTCCAACAATTGATCAATCCATTGAAGATTCCTGGTGATGACCCCCCGATGGGTCCGGACCACTTCCAACGCACTTTGGCCCATATCCTCGGCTTCTGTAGGATGCGCGATCAGACGAATCAACTGAGATGCCAAATCGTCTTGATTTTGTATTTGCAGGCCTCCTCCTGCTCCTAGAAGCAGCCCGGCAATGTCCCGGCAATGATCGACATGGGGACCAAATACGACGGGGCGACCCCATTGAGCCGGCTCCAACAAATTATGGCCTCCTACCGGAACTAGTGTACCCCCCACAAACGTGACCAAGGCCTCCCGGTAGACAAAGGCCAATTCCCCCCTGGTGTCTAACACAATGACGCGAGGACCATGGGGAACAGCCTGATCTCCGACATCCTGCCCCAACCGGCTGCGACGGACACAGGAAAATCCATACTGCCGAATAACCTGTTCAAGCTTAGCCACACGTTCGATATGTCGGGGCGCCATCACCAGCACCGCCTGGGGGTGTTGCGCAATCACCAGCCGATACGCCTCC
>JACDDF010000066.1 GCA_013817135.1 Nitrospirales bacterium | reverse complement strand
TATTCTACGATGCCAACCTAGGGCTAAGCGCCCGTCGCATACCCATTAAAAGATAATCGGGGTTGAATTAGAATTTCCACCTATGCTACCCTCGATTGGTTTAATGGAAAATTATACGCATCAATTAAATTGCATGAATGTCTCTTCACTTGGAACAGCCTGCCTGATAAGACAATCAGCCTTTATTGTCTCCTGCCGGTCCCATTTGAGCCAAATTACTGTTTTGTATTTCGTTAAAAAATCCACGGTTTTGTGTTAAATCAGTATATCTCTGAAAGGGGGTGGGAAGGTCCGTTATGGTCACGATTAAATCGTTATTAGAAGCTGGGGTTCACTTCGGACATCAAACAAATCGGTGGAACCCGAAGATGAAACGCTATATCTTTGGGGAAAAAAACGGCATTTATATTATTGACCTCCAAATATCTCTCCAATGTTTCCAAAAAGCCTACGAATTTACCCGAGATACGGTGGCTGCCGGGGAATCCGTTTTATTTGTGGGAACGAAGCGGCAAGCCATGGGTATTGTGGAGGAAGAAGCCAATCGTTGTGGAATGTTTTTTGTCAACCAGCGATGGTTGGGTGGCATGTTGACGAATTTCCAGACACTCCGTCGCAGCATCAACCAACTAAAAAAACTCGAAGCAGCAGAAACCGATGGCACATACGAACGACTTAAGAAAAAAGAGATCGTTCGC
This sequence comes from Nitrospirales bacterium, assembly GCA_013817135.1. GTDB lineage: Bacteria > Nitrospirota > Nitrospiria > Nitrospirales > UBA8639 > Nitrospira_E. The sequence continues at coordinate 7,659 of JACDDF010000066.1, read as the reverse complement.
ATGAAAAAAGAGCAGGCCAAACTGGAAAAATATTTGAGCGGCATCAAAGGCATGAACGATATTCCTGGGTGCATTTACATATTGGACACCCGTATCCAGCATATTACGGTCAAGGAAGCCAATCGTCTTGGCATTCCGGTTATTGCCCTCGTGGACACCAACTGTGACCCAGAAGGGGTGGACTTTCCTATCCCTGGGAATGACGATGCCATTCGATCCCTCAAATTATTTACAGGACAAATTGCCGACGCTTGCATCGAAGGTACTGAACTTCGACGGAAGCGGCAGGAGTCAGCCGCAAATGGCGAGGGGTTCCTTCCAGACAACCCGGAACAAGGGCATCCATCCGTTGTGGCAAACAAGAATACCCAACCTGTCTAAGGATCCCGGGTTCATCCAATTGAACTGAAATTTATAATACTCAGTAGGAGAGCATGCATATGTCTAGTTTGAGTGCCTTGGTGAAGGAGTTGCGAGGCAAAACAGGGGCAGGAATCCTTGATTGTCAAAAAGCCCTTCAAGACACCGAAAATAATGTTGAAAAAGCCATCGATCTGTTGCGCCAAAAAGGGTTGGCTGCTGCACAAAAAAAAGCAGGACGAGAAACCAAAGAGGGTATTATCTCCTCGTATATTCATTCAGGATCAAAAATTGGAGTCCTGATCGAAGTTAATTGTGAAACAGACTTTGTGGCACGCAATGAAGAATTTCAAGCTTTCGTCAAAGAAGTGGCCTTACAAATCGCTGCATCCCATCCTTTGTATGTTAAACGCGAAGACGTTCCGGTTGACTTGATCGAACGGGAAAGAAATATTTATCTCGCGCAGATGAAGGAATCGGGAAAACCCGAAGGGACGTGGGAAAAAATCGTCAAGGGAAAATTGGAAAAATATTATCAGGAACAGTGCCTCCTGGAACAAGGCTTCATTAAAGATCCCAGCATCAGCATCCAAGATCTCCTTTCGCAGAAAATCGCAAAGTTAGGGGAAAATCTCACGATCAGTCGCTTTACGCGCTACCAACTCGGCCAGGACTAATGCCGCTCAAATATCGCCGGGTCCTCTTAAAGATCAGTGGAGAAATGCTTGCTGGGGAGCAAACCTACGGCATTCAACCTTCCGTTTTACAGAATCTCGCAGACGAAATTGCCGACGTCCTGACCCTGAAGGTGGAAATCGCCATTGTGATTGGAGGTGGCAACATTTTCAGAGGCCTCGCTGCCAGTGCCTCTGGCATGGAACGAGCTTCGGCCGATTACATGGGCATGCTCGCTACCATGTTGAATGCTCTAGCTTTGCAGAATGCTTTAGAGAGAAAAGACGTTCCCACCCGGGTCTTATCGGCAATTGAAATGCGCCAGTTAGCCGAAAGTTACATTCGTCGTCGGGCTATTCGGCATTTGGAAAAAAAACGTGTGGTGATTTTTGCCGCAGGCACCGGCAATCCATACTTTACCACCGACACTGCTGCCGCGCTCAGAGCCATGGAAATCGGTGCGGATGTGATCATGAAAGGCACGAAGGTTGATGGGATCTACGACGCGGACCCTATGACGACACCCACGGCAAAACGCTTCACGGAATTACCATTTTTATCGGTACTCAATAAAAGCCTGAAAGTCATGGATGCCACAGCCATTACGCTGTGCATGGATAACGATCTGCCTATCATTGTCTTCAATCTGACTTCCTCAGGAAACATCAGAAAAATCCTTGAGGGAGAATCGATCGGCACCATTGTTTCCAAAAATGCACTTGTCACTTAACGTGGGGAATGATCATGAACGATCCAACCATTCTTAAAACCACTCAGCGAATGGAGGGAGCCATCGAGCACCTCAAGAGAGAATTCATGTCCCTTCGAACCGGTCGCGCTTCCTTAGGACTCCTCGACCATATCACCGTTGATTATTACGGGACGCCAACTCCACTCAAACAAGTCGCAAACTTAGGGATCCCTGAAAGCCGAATGATCACCATTCAACCCTGGGATACCTCCCAAATCCGAGAAATTGAACGTGCCATCATTAGTTCAGAATTGGGCCTCACTCCATCTAATGACGGCAAACTCATTCGGCTCCCCATTCCCCCACTGAGCGAAGAACGACGGAAAGATTTAGTCAAACTCAGTAAAAAATATGGGGAAGAGACCAAAGTACAGATTCGTGGATTCCGTCGTGAAGGCAATGACGAACTCAAACACCTTCACAAAGAAGGCTCGCTGACAGAAGATGCCCAGGACCGGCTAGAAGCCGAGGTCCAAAAACTCACAGACAAATTCATACAGACCGTCGATGACCTCACCAAGAAAAAGGAGGAGGAAATACTCGCGATCTGAGGAATATTTGTGATACCGATCAGGCCACCTTCACCTTCCGATCCTCGACACCTTCCGCCTCCGATTACCGTTTCTATCCGTCTTGATGCGCTAACCAGGAATTTCCAACAAATCCGGCAATCGATCGCTTCCTCGACAAAAATTCTGGCCGTCATTAAAGCCGACGCCTATGGCCATGGGGCAATCCCTGTAGCTCAAACCCTGGAACACCTGGGGATCTTTGGATTTGGCGTGGCATCGGTCATGGAAGGAATAGTCCTTCGAGAACACCATATCCACTGCCCCATCCTGGTCATGGGGCCCCTGCTACCTGAACATCTAAGCGAAATTATTCGGCATCAGCTTACACCGGTGATTTCACGTGCCGAAATCGTTCAACAACTTCTGGAGCGACTTTCTCCTCGGGCCACCCCATTCCCCATTCATCTCAAAGTCGACACCGGATTACACCGGCTCGGCTTCGAAACTGATCAAGCCCTCTCCCTACTCACCGGACAATCACTCTCAACCCCTCTCATTGAAATACAGGGCCTCCTAAGCCATTTTGCTGATGCCGACAATCAGGACCACACATTAACCAATATGCAAATCCAAAAATTTCTGGCATTTAACGACCAGGCGAAGCAATTGGGTATCCAAAAACCCATTCTTCATATGGCCAATAGCGCAGGAATCCTCTTTCATCCAACCGCCCATTTGGGCATGGTCAGACCTGGATTAATGTTATATGGATACGCACCGCGACAGGAGAGTTCTCCACAGTCCCTCCCACTTGAACCGGTGATGCAAGCCTCCACATACGTGGCCCATCTCCGCTCACTTCAGCCTGGTGAAATTGTGGGATATAATGCACTGTTCCGCACACGGAGGCCATCTCAAATCGCCGTCCTGCCGGTGGGCTATACCCACGGATTTCCCCGCCATCTCACGGGCCTCGGGCATGTCCTCCTCAAAGGAGAACCGGCCCCCATTATTGGAAAAATTTGCATGGATATGATGATGGTGGATGTCACGGACATCCCCCATCCAACTGTTGGAGACGAGGTCATGCTCTTGGGGAAACAGGGAACGCGGGAAATAACAGCCGAAGATCATGCCGGATGGTTAAATACGATTCCCTATGAAGTCTTGTGCGGGATCGGGGGAAAGGCGAACCGCATCTACCTTCCCCACCTACCTGCCCCTTCTCCGTCACATACGCCACAACCGTCAGCCCCAAAAATCCTGGAATAACCACTTAGCCGACGGATTACACGGCCACACGGACTCAGACAAACGGTTTGAGGATCATGACGTTTTCAGCTTACGCTTTAAATGTTTCTCTACACTCGCCACCTTGCCCGCCAACCGGCCTTTCTTCCCACGCCGATAATCAACCTTAATCACACAAGAAATCCGGGGACAATCCTTTTTCATTCTGGTATAGCATTGCTTCACGACTCGAAACACGTCATCCCACTCGCCCTCCAACACGGTTCCCATGGGATTGAGGCGATAATCCACCCCGCTTTTATCAATCAGGTCTAATGACCGGGACACATATTTTCCGACACTTTCGCCTTTACCAAGAGGCGACATGCTAAATTCCAACAGCACCATTACCCACCTTCCTTTCCAACTGGTTCCACCTGCTCCTCACTGGACAACTTCCAACTATTGGGATACTCCAATTCTCCGGTCAATTGAAACCCATTGACCGCTTCCACCAAGCGCTCGCGGCGCCGAAGGTCGCTCACTTCCGTATTCTTCAGCTCCTCACGCAGGGCGCCCAACCAATCCAGGAACTGGTCGAATTCTTCATCAAACAGCAATTCAAGATGTTGACGAAGCATCTTTGCCAGAGCCGGAGCGGTCCCACTCGTACTAATCGCTATTCGAAGATTCCCGCGCTTGACCAGCGCAGGCATGATGATCGTCGAATATTCAGGCAAATCCATCGACCACACCAGACAGCGTTCCGTTTTCGCCAGCTCAAACAAGGACTTGGCCAAATCCAGATCATCCTTCAACACATTCAGAATCAGCACAACCCCTTGAGCATCACCGGATCGAAAGGTTCGTCCCCGATGGATAATTTTTCCTGAGGCAGTCAATTTCCGCAAATCGACATGAAGGGTGGGGCTGACCACCGTAACTTTTGCTCCGGCATCCAACAAGCGATGCACTTTTTCAACGGCCTCTTCATCACCACCAATCACCATGCACTGGCGACCATCCAAATCCACTGTTACTTGAAACCCTGCATTCTTCGTCATGAATATCCTCCTTTACAACCCGACACATCTTACCCAACATGCACCACAGGGGGAAAGGGTAAAATCCCCAATCCCATGGCCCACAACATTGCATAGGTCACAGGCACCAAAACGCACGGAGAGAAACATGAGAGAACAGGTCGAGAGAGCTGAGAGACGGAATCCCTATGACAGAACTGTTAAGGAACAGACAGGATAAATCAGGCAGGGTTTATTCGACCGGATGCTGGAGACTTTCTGAACTTTGAATACCGAGAGACTCATAGATTTTCAAGGTCGCCTTCGATTTATTCAAGGTATAAAAATGAATACCCTTCACTTTATGATCAATCAGATCCACCACCTGTTCGGTCGCCCAATGAATGCCCACCCCTTCCGCATACACATCATTCTCCGCTCGATCCATCGCCCGTAAAAGTTTCGCAGGAATACGGGCACCAAGCGCCAGTTCGGACATACGAGCCATGCCCTTTCGCGACACAATCGGCATAATGCCCGCGATGATCGGCACTTTAATGCCCACAACCTCGCAACGTTCACAAAAATCAAAAAAGTCCCGATTATCAAAAAACAATTGGGTACAGATATAATCAGCTCCCGCATCGACTTTTCTCTTCAGATTGTCCATTTCCTGTAACCGGTTGGGCGTACCGGGATGTCCTTCGGGAAATCCCGCCACTCCTACGCCCATTTCAGGAAACTGCTGCTTAATAAACCAGACCAGATCAGACGCAAACTGAAAACCATCCTCAGGAATCTGCACATCCGTGCATCCCTTGGGAGGATCTCCCCGCAAGGCCATAATATTATGAATACCGCTGGCCTGGTATTTCGAGAGAATCTGATGAATTTCCTGCCGCCCTGAGCCAACGCAGGTTAAATGCGACACAATCGTCAGATCGGTTTCCCGTTTCAGCTTCACGACTAAATCATGCGTGCGTTCCCGGGTAGACCCGCCAGCCCCATAGGTCACACTGACATACGCAGGTTTTAACGGCATGAGAGCCGAAATCGCTTCAAAAAGTTCTTGAAATGTCCGTTCCGTTTTTGGGGGAAAAAACTCGAAACTAATCGCAGGATTATGCGTCCGCAACACCTCTGAAATATGCATGGTCATACCTTAAATCGCTCACCCACATTTGTCTAGTCTCTATCACACAGTTCGGCCTTGGCATGAAAGACAGCAAGAGGCCTCACACTCCAACGAACGAGAATTGCGCCCACAAGACCTGTCAAAACCAGAACGGTCAAAAGATGAAACACCGTTACATTCCCAATCGCAATGGGAATCCCCTGTGCCTCTAAGGTCCTCAAAAACATGACATACCGGATCATCCCCATCAGCACCAGGGTGATCACCGTACAAATGATTCCTCCCCAGACAAGACCTTTGACATGCGGCACCATAAATGACGCATTTAACAACACCATGGCCACCAGGGCTGCCATCACGCCTACGAAGAAGAAGGCAGAGGCCAAGCCGGCGCCATCAATCAGGCCCCCCCTCGGCACCTCACCCAGGACGAGAAACAACCAGGGACCGATAAACATTTGCGGAACCAGCCCCGCTAACATCCAACCAACCCCGTATCGAACCTGCTCATCAGAGGGGACGAAGCGTGAACGAGAAGTGGAGTCAGATGCACCCGACGCGCCTGACCATCCGAGCAGCCCCAGCAGCGTCACCACCAATCCCCCTGCAGCCAAACTGGCAAAAATGAGGTGCAGGATCTTAGGAAACACCCGGGTCCAATCCACGGTCGACAATCCGAGTACAAACCATCCTCCAGCCACATGCCCTTCATGCGCCATGGCATCCCATCGGGCTAACCACAGAATACCCGCTCCAAAGAACATGACGCCGGCACAACCCAGCCAGACAAACCCCGAATTCGTTCCGGGACCATTTATCTGCCGGCTTTTCCAAAGGCAGGCTCCGCCCAGCAGAAAACACAACATTTCCTCATAGCTCCACGGCCCCACGGCAATATGAGATTCAGGCAGAGGGTAACCAAGGATGCCCGGCACAAGAAGACCGACAACTCCGGACATCACCAACAGACCGACCGTCAATCGAACGACCAAGGGGTTAAGGACCTCCCGCAGCCCTCTTTGATAGGAATCGCCTTGCCAGCGACACAGCAGGTCCGTCATCAGCAACAGAAGCGTCAACCCTAACGGCAACACCATTCGCCACACATCTAAGACCGCAAACAGCAGGAACCCGTCAACCATATCCGTTCTCTTTCCTTAATACGTGATGAGAAAAAATCAAAAATGAGTAACCAGGCCATGCCGGATGAACGAGGAGTCTGTAGGGAATAGAACATGTCCTGGAAGGCTATGTCATCCTAAGCCCTTCAAACGATCTTCATAACCCGATCTTATCCGGGTGAAGCCTGGACAATCTGAAGCCATCCCCGGTGATGAAGAAGTTGAACAGGAGTTTCAAAGAGGACGGACAGGCTGTGATCATTCAGCACATCCCCCTTGAGACCATCTTCCATGATCCGGCCCTGTTTCAACAACACGACCCGATCAATCTCCGGAGGAATTTCATGGACATGGTGCGTCACCAAAATCACCGTACCTCCCTGACCAATGAAATCTCGAATGATCTGAAGGTATTGAAAACAAGCCTGCACATCCAGCCCGGTGGTGGGCTCATCTAACACAAGGATCCGAGGTTCGTGCACCAAAGCCCGACCCAACAAGGCTCGCCGTTGTTCTCCGGTAGACATCTCCCCAAATGGGCGATCTCGAAGATGGGGAATCCCAAGTCTGCGCATCATCTCAGAGCTGTCGGTACGCTGTCGGAGATTGATGGTTTGATGGTCATACACATCCAAACTAGAGAAAAACCCCGAAAGAATAATCTCCAACCCTGTGGTGTGGCACGGATAGGCCTGTTGCATATCCGCCGAAATTATCCCAATCTGGGACCGTAATTCCCACACGTTCCAGTGCGCCTTCCCCATCAGCCGGACATATCGATCCGGCCCGACGACCGGATACAGTTCCCTCGAAAGCAACTTCAGGAATGTCGATTTCCCTGACCCATTTGGAC
>JACDDF010000065.1 GCA_013817135.1 Nitrospirales bacterium | reverse complement strand
GAGTGTGGATTGCCTTATAGAATCTTGGCTGGCTGCTCAGCAGTAGCGCGTTGCTCGGTTGAACGGAGGCGGATTTTAAAGATCACGCGGCGGCTCTTCTCGCGGTTGACCCTGTGATCGCCATCGTAGATCAGGTCTTGTCGTCCTCGGCCCGAGGCTGATGTCAATTCCTGGAAGCATTGGAAGGCTAACGGTTCTTGGGCCTCAATAACCTCCAATCCCTTGACCATTACGGCCAGCGACCGTTCCTGACTTAATTTGAGATTAATGACATCGTCGCCGCGATCGTCGGTGTGGCCTTGTATGGCGAGGGAATCTATCTTGTCGCGCAAGGGCCCGCATAAAACTGCCGCATAGAACGGCATCGCTTCCTGTAAAAACTGAACGGCGTCATGAGAAAGAATGCTTTGGCCGAATTCAAAGGTGAGTTTTTTGTCGGGGACGATGATGAGAAGCGTGAGCGGATCTTTGGGATCGGAATCGAGCGAAAGACCTAAGCGCTCCAGGTGATCGCGGAGGGCTACCTGCACATTCTCTTTGTGCTCCTGTAATTGGGATTGGGCTTCGGAAGAGGTCTGAGTAATAAAGGCCGCAAAGAGCAGAATGAAGATCATGGCCAATGAGGTCATGAGATCGATGACCCCGCCCGTCGTGGGAGAACTGGCGTTATCCTGATCGGTCGGGGAACTCATCCCGTCCGCCGGTGTCTGGCTAGCCCCGGCCGTTTTGACCAGGAGCCGATTTTATCGAAAAAGTTAAGCATGGAAGGACCCCGAGAGTTGGTAGAGGTTTTCCAGAGGGGTGGGCGCTCTTCCAAAGATGTTTCCGTTTGCACGGGATGAGGCCTTATATCCTTAAGCAACTTGGTGAGGTCATGAATGGCGCCAGTCAATCCGTTCAGGGGACCATGCAGTCTGTCTGTGATGACGCGTGGAAGTTCTGACACCGTTCGTCGGATTTCAGCATGATCCTCCTTCTGCAATGCCATTAAGGTCTGAATCGCCGCTGTCAAATCCGTGGTAGGGCCGGCAAGTCCGTTTGTCCCCCATCCAACAACGTGTTCGCGGCTTTCCTCCCTTGAGGAAGAATGATCTTTCGGGGATTGGCCTTGCATAGCTGTGAGTTGCTCTAACATTTGTTCCATAGTTTTTCGAGGGAAGAGTTGATCGATGAGATCGAGGCATGTGTGATGGGCATTCATCAGGCGGGCAACTATCGGTTTTTCAAGGAAGGTGAAAACATTGGCCACGATAAGTCCGACGATGGACGTCAGGAACTTTCCGGCCAGCCCGTTAATCAGACCCTGAATTCCTACAATTTCACTCCCATCCGCATGAAGCTTGCTAAGGCCGATAAACAAGGCGAGAAAGGTCAACAGGAGCCCGAGGCCGGTGACAAGTGAAGGAAATTGCCGATAGAAAGTAAGATTTACGTGCTTGGCGATGAGGGTTGCTTGGGTGAATACCTCTGCAGCGGGCCTGGTGCTGAATATACGTGGGTCCACGAACCAAGGGACCTGTTCCAAAATCAGTGTCATTCGGTATTGCGCCCACGGGCTGCGAAAGATGGGTTCCTGTTGCATTCCCGAATCGAGCGTTTGGATGTCATCACTGTCCAGCCGGCTGGAAGGGGATGCACCCCGGCCAGCATGGGTTGAGAACCCCTTTCCGTGGTGATGGGTGAAGCGATCGCGATCCAGGTCCCTTCGCTCGTTGGCCAGAGCCTGTAACATTGGATGGATTCGCTCGAACGCCCGTCGAACCGAAGCCGTCTCCTTTCGCATCTTGAGGATGTGCCACAGAAAAAAAAGCAGGATCCCACCAGACCCCAGCCAACTCAGCAGGGGGCTGTGCGGCCCTCCCAGGAAGGTCACGTCACGGCTCAAAATCTCCCATAGACCAAACGTAGGGATCACCTTGTCCTCAGCCTTTAAGTCATTGTTGCCCACGGCTTATGCATGGCAGATTTGTTGATTGTCCAAAACGTATACAGCATTCTCAAGTTTCGTGCCGTTATTAATACAAGTAGAAACTCATAAAATAAGGGCATTTTTGTAAATGTTTGGGAACCCTGCGATGGGCGTTGGGCAAAGAATGCCTCTTGCCCCGGCAAGTTGGTCCTCAAAATAAAAGGAGAAATGATGGAGAAAGAGTGTAAATGCAGCGTGAAAAATGGTTGGGATAGAGGAGGATTAAGAGGGCGAGGTCAATGCATTTAGCCTCAATTCGCCTTTCGAAATTTACAGACCTTTAGAGCCCTATCCTGATTTGACCCTCAAGAAAATGATGGCCGATTTGTCGATTGTCCTTGTCGTCCAGATGAACCCCGAGTCATCCTTCCTCCGACTCCTGATAATGCCAAGAAAAATTCTTAACCAGATCTGGCCTTACTCCTGAGCCCCAGACGGATGGCCATTTTCCTCTATGTCATTGAATCTACAATCCAGGGTCACGATTATTTTTGACGGGACCTTCCAAACCTGCTCTCTGACAGTATTCCTCGTTTTGCGGCAAACATTGCCCCGCGGTTGGTTTAAGGTCCAAGGGGGTGTCTTTCTACTCTATGGGGATAGAAATCAATATGAGAAAAAAGTGCGTTAGATCCTAGACATTTACCCGTGGTTTGAACCTTTATCTAAAAGGGTTACAATACATCCTCTGATTCCGACCAAGATCCTCTGTTTAGGGAGAGTCTTTTTTAAGGAACGAGTGGGACAATAAAGGAAGAAATATGGAAGCCGCGAGGACCACCCCACCGACTGTCCTTGTTTTAGATGACGAGACGGACATTTGTCTGGCCCTCAGCGATTTCCTGGGCAACGAAGGCTATCAGGTGGAATCGGTGGAGACCGGGAACGAAGCCCTCCGTCGTGTATCCCCTCCTCATCCCTACAGTGCGGTCATTCTGGATTTAGGTCTGCCGGACCTTGATGGTCTGATCGTCCTGCAACGATTGTATAGTCAGGATGCCACACTTCCCGTCATCATTCTCACCGCGCATGGCGATCAAAAGGAAAAAATCGCCACCTTGAAACAGCACGCCTTTGCCCACTTGATCAAACCGTATGACCGGCAAGAGGTGATCGAGATGGTGCATAGGGCGGTAGCGGCCAAGAATCTGACTTGGAAGGCCGCGCATGCGGAAGAGGCGCTCACGTCGAGTGAAACTCAACGTCAGGTCGAACAGCAACGCACGCAAACATTGCTTTCTAAAAGTGAACAACGACTGACTTTGGCCTTGAAGGCGGGGAATATGGGGATTTGGGACTGGCATATCCCCACCGACCACCTCATCTGGTCCGAGGAAGTAGCAGGGATCTTCGGGTTAGCTCCAGGGACCTTTGATGGGACACATAAAGAGTATGTCTCTTTTGTTCATCCTGAGGACCGGTCGTTGTTGGAGGAATCCATTCGAAGAACGTTAGAGGACGATGCATCCTACGATGTCGAGCATCGAGTCGTGTGGCCTACAGGGGAGGTCCGGTGGGTCGCTTGCAAGGGACAGGTTGTTGAAAATGAGAAAGGGCATCCGCAGCGAATGCTTGGCACCGTTCAAGATATTACCACCAGAAAACAGGCAGAGATTCATTTACAGAACAGTCAAAAGTTTTTGACCTCCATTGTGGATAACCTTCCCCATATGATTTTTGTTAAAAATGCCAAAGATCTTCGGTTTATCAGCTTCAATCAAGCGGGGGAAGAACTTCTTGGCTATCCAAAAGAGTGGATGATCGGGAAGACCGATTCCGATTTTTTCTCCAAATCGGAAGCAGATTTATTTACCAGGAAGGATCGAGAAGTCTTATCAGGTAAATCCCTGATTGATATTCCGGAGGAAGTCATTCAAACCCAATTTCACGGAACACGATACCTGCATACCAAAAAAATTCCGATTTTAGATGAAGAGGGAACCCCCCAATATCTTTTGGGAATTTCGGAAGACATTACTGAGCAGAAACTGGCGGAGTTGGAGCGCAGGGAACGAGAAATTTTGTTACATCTCATTTTTGAGACAGGACCTGGTTGCATAAAACGGATCGCTGCCGATGGGACCCTGCTCCACATCAACCCTGCGGGATTGGAATTAATCGAAGCGGAATATGCAAGTGAGGTGCTGGGACATTCCGTATTTGACCTCGTCGTCCCTGAGCATTTGGATGCCTTTAAGCAAATGCATCAGGAGGTGATACAGGGGAAGAAACGGACACTTCAATTTGAGGTCCAGAGCATCAAAGGCACCCGAAGTTGGATAGAAACGTATGCGGTGCCATTCAAGAATCCCATCACGAATGAAGTGGAGCATTTGGCTGTCACCCACGACATCACGAAACGGAAACAGGCCGATTTGGATCTGGTGGAGCGAAATCGCATGCTCGAGTTGGATGTTGAAGTAGCCACCGTCATCAACCAAAAGGAAGCCATCCCGGACCTTCTTCAGGGCTGTACTGAAGCTCTGGTACGACATCTTGATGCAGCGTTTGCGCGTATTTGGTGCCTTGATGAACCAAAACAGGTACTGAAATTGTGCGCGAGCTCCGGGCTTTATACCCATTTAGACGGGCCGCACAGCCGTGTGCCAATGGGAAAATTCAAAATCGGCCTCATCGCCGCTGAGCGAAAACCCATACTGACCAATATGGTCATCGGTGATCCTCGCGTCCCCGACCAGGAGTGGGCCAAGCGAGAGGGGATGATGGCTTTCGCTGGGTACCCATTAATAAGCAATCAGGAGGTGCTAGGAGTGATGGGCTTATTTGCTCGGCACCCTTTGACGGAGTTCACGCTCAAAAGTTTGGGGATGGTTGCGGACCGTATTACCGTAGCTCTTGAACGCCAGGTAACAAAAGATGAAAAGAATAAACTTGCACTGTTCCAAGAGCGCCTTTTGGCATCAATGGGAGAAGGAATCTACGGCTTGGGTCTTGATGGAAATGCGACTTTTGTGAATCCGGCGGTATTGGAAGTGACCGGGTATGAAGAGGACGAACTGCTTGGTCAATCCCCGCATGTGCTTCTCCATCACTCAAAGCCCAATGGTGCCCCCTATCCCCAGGAAGATTGCCCTATCCATAACTCCTTAAGGGATGGCTCCGTCTATCATATCGACTCGGAGGTATTTTGGCGAAAAGATGGATCGAGCTTCCCGGTCGAATATGTAACCACCCCTATCCAAAATGATCAGGGAAAGCTGGAAGGGGCCGTCGTCGCATTTCAAGATATCACCCACCGCAAGCAAGCGGAGAAAGTTCTTCAAGAAAGTGAAGAGCGTTTTAGGCTCCTCAATGAGGCCATTCCGCAGCAGGTCTGGACGGCTCGGCCTGATGGTTCTCTTGATTATGTCAATCAACGTGTTATCGAATATTTTGGCTGTTCCTTTGATGAAATGATCGGGAATGGGTGGCAACGGTTCCTGCATCCGGATGATCTGCCTGGATGTCTGGAACGGTGGGCGGAAGCTCGAAATGCCCGCCAAGCGTATGAAATCGAATTTCGACTCCTGAGGGCCAAAGATAAAACCTTTCGGTGGTATTTGGGGCGAGCCCTCCCCATTTTCGATCAACATGACCAGGTGGTGAAATGGTTTGGGACTAATACCGATATCACTCAATTGAAAGAGTTGGAGAATCAGGTTCGACAATCTCAAAAAATGGAGGCGATTGGGACCTTGGCTGGAGGTATTGCCCATGATTTCAATAACATTCTTATGGCGATCATTGGCTATACGGAACTGGCTAAACAGAATGCCAGGGAAAATATGGGGGCCCAAAAGAATCTTGATGAGGTGTTGGTCGCCGGGCAGCGTGCCAAGGAATTGGTCCAGCAAATTTTGGCATTTAGTCGACAAACCGAGCAGAGTCAGCAGCCGCTTGACCTTCAACCAGTGGTCAGAGAAGTTTGCAAATTCCTCCGAGCGACGTTCCCGGCGACCATCGACATTCGTCAAAATTTCACTGAGGCGACCTCGATCATATTAGGAGATCCTATCAAAATGCACCAAGTGTTGATGAACCTGTGTGCCAATGCCGAATACGCAATGCGGGGAAGCGGTGGTCTTCTTGAATTGAAGTTGGAGCATGTGACTGGTGAACCTGATGGGATCGGCACACATCCTGATCTAAATGGAGGTGCCTATGTACGCCTGGCTGTTCGAGATACTGGATCGGGCATGACGCCGGAGGTGGTTCAACGCATCTTTGATCCTTTCTTTACCACGAAGGGAGTTGGTGAAGGGACGGGAATGGGATTAGCCGTGGTCCATGGAATCGTCATCAGTCATGGCGGTGTCATGAAGGTGGAGAGTGAACCTGGACAGGGAACAATTTTCAGCCTGTATTTCCCGGAGATGGAGGCGGCGAGTTATCCGGGGGAACATAAGCCATTGGAACAAGAAGTGTTCATGGGCCGAGGGCATATTCTTTTTGTGGAAGATGAGGAGCCCCTCGCCAGGCTTGGTGAGGAGGCAATGAAGGGGTTGGGGTATGAGGTCATGGTGCGCACGAGCAGCGTTGAAGCTCTGGAAGCCTTTCGGGCTGATCCCTTTCGATTTGATGCGGTTGTGACCGACCAAACGATGCCTCATATCACCGGCGAAGCTCTGGCCCGTCAAATGTTAGAACTCAGACCCGATGTGCCTATAGTCCTGTGTACGGGTTTTAGTCATAGTATGACCCCGGAAAAGGCCAAAGCCATGGGGATTCGTGCTTTTCTTTTAAAGCCTCTGTTGATCAAGGACCTAGCGCGGACTCTTCGGGAGGTCCTTCAACTATAATTTCTGAGAAAGACCTTTCAGTCCCTTTCGACGCAAAACTGACAATTTTTCAGCCATCCTCCGCGCATCGAATCGCCATCAAACCTTTTAGCTCATCTTTACAAATTGGCCTTTTTTTTCAGTATGGTCGCTCCGCCACTGTGACCATTGGTCATGTGCCGATCCTGTTCTAACAGGATGTTCCTCGTAAGCCTCTCTTTGGGAGGGTGCACAGAATGGAGCTTGGCCACTCGAAAACCCTGGCTATTTTAATTAGAGGGGCTGTGGAATATTGTAAAAATTTCGCCGCTTCATCAGCTTAGGAGTCACCGAGGCTCACCAGAGAAAAATAGTGGAGTGTTCAAAAAGGCTCGTCCAGTCCTGTCCTGAGGCTTCTCGAAGGAAAGGCCGCAGCCGCTTGGATGAGCGGAGCGTACGGAGGTATGTGAGCACGGCCAAGGGGCGAGAACTCCGCTGGCGGCATTTTTCAACATTCCCTTAGAGGGATGCCACTGCGTCACGGACTAACTGGCTCGCTACCACATGGGGGTCCTCATCATTGGTTGTCCATGTTTCGATCATGGATGGCGTAATGCGTAGGCTTTCACCAAAGGTGAGGATGATGGGATGAAAGTGAGGTGTCTTGGAATCTGGGGGCCACACCTCAAAACTTCCTTGGATTTTGACCGGGATGATCGGGACGTTTAATTCACAGGCCAGCACCCCAAGGCCTTTCTTGAATGGCAGGAGTTCCCCATCAAGGCTCCGTTCCCCTTCGGGGAATATGAGGAGGCTTTTCCCGTTCCGGAGAAGGGCTACTGAGGTTTTGAGGACGATGGCCAGGGGGGTCGCCGGCCCTACAGGAATCACATGACCCACGCGTGCTATCCATCGACGAAATGGTGAGCGAAAAAAAGGTTCCCAGCCAAGAGTGTAGAGTTGTGTAAACATGGATCGTGGCACAGTCCCCAAAATCATGAAGGGATCGATAAAACTCAGATGGTTGGCCGCCAGGATAAAAGGTCCCTCCTTGGGTAGGTGTTTGAGGCCTCTGACGGTCAGTGGGAAGGCTATGCGGGAGAAGCTTCCTATAATAGCCATTCCTATCTGCCCGATGATTTTATTCCCTAGGGACAGCGGCGCGAGGACCGTTTTTGTCAGGGCTGGAGAGAGTGGGGTTTCGAAGATCTGATGCCAGGAGGTGGTGGTTTCTGTGTGTTCAGTGGGAATTTGCTGGAGGGCCATGAGCTTTGTAATGACATCACGCACCGTGACGACTTCTCCCATGAACGTTTCCGGGATCGATCCCAACCGGCTTTCGAGGGCCGCCTGAAATTCGACGCGTTTCAACGAGTCAAATCCCAAATCCAGATCCAGATGATCGTCCAATCGTAGGGTGCGGTCGGCTGAAACCAGCCCGACAAGCGATCCAATTACCGCCTCGCCTGTGGTCGTTTGGCGAATATCCTGGTCGGTCTCAGATTCTTGCTCCGGTGCCGGTTCAACGGCGGTCTTTGTTGATTGAGTCATGGAAAGAACAAGATGTCGCTGGATTTTTCCTAAGCGCGTACGTGGAAGGGGATCTTTGATGAAGGTCACACCACTAATCCGTTTGTACGTGGGAAGGGTCGCGGCGACA
>JACDDF010000628.1 GCA_013817135.1 Nitrospirales bacterium | reverse complement strand
ATCCAACTCCTCTAACAATTCATCTAATCTCGATTTTCGGCCAGACGCAGGGAGATCCAATGTCTCCAAGACCGCCAATACATTATCCTCAACCGATAGCCTTCGAAAAATTGAAGCTTCTTGTGGCAAATATCCAATTCCCCGCCTTGCCCGCTTGTACATGGGCAGTGCCGTAATCTCATCGTTGTTGAGAAATATTTTCCCTTGGTCAGGTTGACAAAGCCCCACCACCATATCAAAAATTGTAGTCTTACCAGCACCATTAGGACCGAGAAGCCCAACAACTTCTCCTCCCAACAATTCCATGCTGACGCCCCTAACGACTTGACGACCTTTATAGCTCTTCTTTAAATCCTTGGCAGAAATTCTATGAAGAGATTGCCCCCGTGCTTCAGGCATTTGCATTCCTTGATTCCATCATGCGGATCTCGATTTTAAAGAAAACGGTGACCCGACCGGATGCCTCACCATCAGGCCACAGAATGTACGATCAAACCATGATCGGGTTGGTCTACCCTTGTCAATCACAATCAAAAATTCATTTTTATGGGAACACGATGAATACACGGATGAATCATGGCAGTCGGATTAAAATCCTGCAAATTCTAATTTTGCTCGGATCCTTCAATAATTACCCGCGTTCCACCTTCTACCACACTCCGGTTTTCTTTTAAAAACATGGTCATCTTTGGACCACTAATCCTTGTTCCGGTCTGCCAGGCCACGGGAGAACCCGTCAAGATAACCTTTTCCTCTGCTTTGTAGTACAAGGCATGTTGACTCGTAGCTCGACTCTCCCCTTTTTCAATTCTAACCTTCCCTTTCGCTTCAATATAATTAATTTCATTCCCAGATTCTGATTTGGCTCCTGAAGCTGTGGCGGCAGAGGGATTTGAAGGTGCCTTTTCTTTGAAATACACGATCATCACATCAGAATGCACCACCAGTTCGCCTTGGACCATTTTGACTGATCCTTGAAAGATGGCCAGGTTTTTTTCGCTACTGGCCGTCATAGTATTAGAAGTAATGACCGTAGATACTTTTGGCTCCTCTCCCATTCCCACAATGGGAACATGAACCAAAATTATCGCAAATATCAACCAACCAAATGAGATCGGCAATGAAACTTTTATGGCGACACCAACTCAGCACGAACATTCTTGAGCAAATGAAACTCATGCTTATCCACGTCTCCCTCTAATCCTGTTCCGGTGATGGTTAATCCATCCCCTTTGATAAGCACTTGGTCCGGAGTGTGTATCTGCCGTGCTTCTTCGTTCCAGGTCAATTTATCTGAAAACACTTGATAACCAGACTCAAAGGTCATAACAGTTTTCTCATTTTTGCTTACTAACTCAAAGTCATTGCTGGATGTATTCATTACGCCTTTTTCAGAGGTAATTTTCAATTGTTCTTTCTGGAACTCTCCATCAAAAAGGTGGACTTGAACCGATTCCAACTTGGCTACATGCTCTTTATCAAAGACCTTGGCTTGATCAGCATTTACAACCCATCTTGTGGAGCCAGATCGAGTTTGGCGGTAATTAAATCCCTGAATCCAAGCGTCAGCTCCTTGCTGTTCATCTAAAGTTATCAAAGTTGTTTCTTGGCTTCGTGTTTGCATATGATTCACCACACGAATTCCGATAAATACTGTCATACCTAAAACAAGCAGAGTTAAAACGGCCCTCGTACCATAAAATTGCATTTATCCCTGCTCGGTCGAAAGACCACCCTTAGGGTAAAAGACCCATAAAAAAGAATAGCACAGGGTCCAGGTCAAGTAAATAAAAGACCTTAACCCTGTGAAGTATTGAAGGAGGAGAGAAGAAACTCTGCTGGAGAAACAGGTGCAGTGATAATTATAAATTCAAAAGACTAAGCTCTATACATTTCTAACTGGCGGTGGAGGGAACTACCTCTTTCTCAGGTTCATTTGTTTTTTCGACGAATTCAATAGCTACCAACTTTGCAGCATCCCCCGGGCGTTGGCGAGTTTTAATAATCCTTGTATATCCACCGTTCCGCTCAGGAAAACGCTTGGCAACGTCATCAAAAAGTTTTTGAACCGTCTGTTTGGTCCGTAACACACGCAAAGCCCCCCTTCTAGCTTGAAGGGTTCCTTGCTTCCCAAGGGTAATT
>JACDDF010000627.1 GCA_013817135.1 Nitrospirales bacterium | reverse complement strand
GGTTTGGGCCGTTGTCATTCATGAGCGATTTCAACGAAAAGGTAACAACTCTTTAAGACACAATCTCCTATGCCGCTTCTAATTTTAGGAAACGAAAAGGCCAATTTTTGACGTCCATCCCAACATCTGATCCCGACATTGGAAGCCAAAAACGGTGAAATTGCCGTTTCACCGAATCTCGCAGCAGCCCTCGGCAAACCATTCATCCCTTATCCGGAAAGCTACACGGGCTATCATCCACTCTATACGGTTCATTGAGGTGGGATCGGGGAATGGAGAGGGCCCATCAGAAACACTTGCGGACGCCATCGAGTCGAACGGCTACGGCCTTCTCGTCCTGGACCAAGTGAAAATCCTCTCCCCGGCATAAGCTACTCCACGATTCCACACGGACAACTCTCTCTCCGTTGAGAGCAAACGAGTTCAGACTATTTTTTCACTTCCCAAATCGAATTCACAAAGTGGTTCTTGGCATCAAAGAGGTGTGTCACGATCCGGCACCCATTCTTTTCAGCCAACATTTCAATTTCTAATTGAGTGTATTTATAGGAGTGCTCGGTTTGCATCGGTTCCCATGCCCCAAAATGAAACTCCTTATCCAGGGCCTCAATGAATACCACCTGCTCATGGGTACTGTAAACAAAGCTTTCGACCGCATGAGATTGTGGATTATATTGGCCCTGTTGGACATACCGTTCTTTCACAAAATTTGCCCCCAATTTTTGATTCATGACATCAAGGAGATGCAGGTTGAATCTTTCGAAGACTCCTGTTGAATCATTATAGGCTGCATACAGGGTCTTCGGATGCTTCATGAGATCGAACCCGATCATGATATAATCCCCTTCATTCAAACATTCCCGCAGCTTTCCAATAAACTGCTCTGCCGCAGGCAACTCGAAGTTTCCAATCGTTGAACCTAAAAAAAGCACAAATTTCCGCACGCGGGATTGCTCTCCAATCGCGCGGAGTCCATCAAAATAATCCGCAGCCATTCCGGTGACCGACATAGACCCGTCTCCAAACCGAGACTCGAGAGAAGACACCAGTGTCTTGATGGCACCTTCGGAGATATCAATGGGCACATATTCGAACGTCAGTCGGTTCTGAATGAAGTGCTGAAGAAGAATTTGAGTTTTCCCCCCATCTCCGGCACCCAGCTCAATCATCCGAAAGGTCTGGTTCCCAAGGATATCGGTAATCGCCTGTTTCTGCTGGTTGAAAATTTCATACTCACATTGAGCGGGATGATAGCCCTCAAGTTGGGTGATCTCGGTAAAGATTTCGCTGCCCCGATCATCGAAGATCAGCCACGATGGCAGACATTTCGGCCGTTTCGACAGTCCTTTCAGCACAGTTTGAGCGAACAGGTCATTAGACGACTGTGCTGCGACTCCCGATCGGAGATTGTGGAATTGAAATGACATTGGCTTCCTTTTTCCATGGTGAAAATGATTGGAGTTTACTCCGTCTGCTCAAGCTTGCTAGTATGACCTAGTCCATCCTTTATACATTCTTTTCATTTTTTTATCTTCCATAATGAGCGTTTCTTTCGTTCGCAACATTTCTGACCTCGAATACTGCGAGGCCCAAGGGGTCTTTACGCAGCTCATTCAGCAGGAGGATCTAGATCAGTATGTCTCTCTCACACCCAAGTGTCTGAAGCCGTTCGAGGATGTGTTAGATCTGGCGATGGTGGAGGCCTACGAGGCCCAGCCTTCATCTTACTCGGCACATCTGTTCCTACAACAGATTCTCTATCGAATCAACCGATTAAAACTCTTCTGGTATGACGACCTTGAGAATTATACGAATGAGGATTCCGTATTTCTTCTCTCCATACGGAAAAAGATTGAAACCGCCTGGCAGTCCTGGGAAGCTCAGAACATCGATATCTCTCTCTTACAGGGACTGGACATTGAGGCCGCGCTTCGAGAACGGGCCGCAGAAGATCTTAACCCGGAACTTTCCCAGGCCGGGATCTTCTATCGCAACGACATGTCACAGGTGGGATACCGTCAATTGTTGGCCATCGCCTCTTTAGATGGCTTGGTGGAAGCGAGTCAATTGTCACGGGTGATTGGCGGCGTTGGGAACGAAGTCCAAACCATGCTCACGAAGATTCTCTTTGAGGAGTATGGAGGAGCCAAATTAGAG
>JACDDF010000626.1 GCA_013817135.1 Nitrospirales bacterium | reverse complement strand
AATCATGGTAAAAATTTGTGGGACCCCTACGGCGATCGTGATCCCGGTCTCATGAATACATTGCACCAGATCCGGCCCCTTGAGTGATGATAGGAAGGTCATTCTTGCACCCAGGAGAATGGGAACAAGGTAGGCGATCATAAAGGGATAGGCATGGTGCAGAGGGAGCATCACTAAGAAGTTATCTTCCGGTCCCGCTAAATCTTTTCCTATAATGTCTTTGGCGTTGGCCATGAAATTCCGGTGAGTGAGTAACACGCCTTTAGGTCGTTTGGTTGTGCCAGAGGTATAGAGTAACGAGGCCACGTCGTCCGGATTCACTCGCAGGTCGACGGGCGGTTTTTCCTGTCCTTGTTCCATGAGATCCTTCATGGACAGGTGGTGAGATTTCGTAGCGGGATCCATGCTAACGACGGTGATGGTGGATGGAAGTTCTCGGACCAGGTCTATGGTTTTTGAGCTGACGAAGACAAACCGGCTATTGGACGTGGTGAGGAAGGACAGAAGTTGCTCCTGTGGCATTTGAATATCCAGGGGAACGGCTGTGGCGCCGACGGTGAGAATGCTGAGATGAGCGATCA
Source organism: Nitrospirales bacterium (assembly GCA_013817135.1). Taxonomy (GTDB): domain Bacteria; phylum Nitrospirota; class Nitrospiria; order Nitrospirales; family UBA8639; genus Nitrospira_E. The sequence goes on along the minus strand of JACDDF010000626.1, from coordinate 1,582 downwards.
CCCATTCCGGACAATTTTCAGCCACAATGGCGACGCGATGCCCCGGACGAAGTCCATGCTCATTAAGACTGCTCGCCAGTCCCCGAACAAGCTTCGACACTTCCCCGTAGGTCTGTTGTCGATAGCTCTCGCCTTCTTTTATTTGCATGACCACATGATCGGCGGCGATTGCCGAGAGAGCGAAAAACGCCCCAGGAATAGTATCTGGAAGGTGAGTGGGAGCGATGGGAGGAGCCTGCATCGTTTGAGTCTCCTGATAGGGATACCAAGAAAAGACGCGAAATCAAGTCTACCGGAACGGGGGTATTGTTCCAAGACCGGACTTGGGTATCGGGAAACTGGCCAAAAAAGCGGCAGGTAGGTGTTATGAGGCTTACTCAGCAGGAAGGACGAAGGCTTAGTACTCAGGAGGCAAGTACAAAAGCTTAACAAAACAGAAAAAATTCCGAAAAAGCCAGGAGATTTCTATTCAGTCGCCTGGTGGCTTTTGTGGTCACTTCCTAGAAGGTTGTTTTGATTTATAGTTGAAGAAGGGATTGTTCTATGCCGTTCTTTAAAGTTGAAGATACCCGGGATCTTCGCGTCGGGACGTTTGTTAAACTCGAAGGGTCCTGGTTCAGCCATCCTTTTCCCACGAACACCTTTCAAATCAAATCCTCTGATGATCTGGCCACCATTCAAGCCCTCAAAAATGTCGTCATTCTCCAAGATCCCGACCGGGCCGCCTTGTTAGATGCCGAGGAGGATTCAGACGAAAACCGGCGGATCTTGAATTACGAGGAGGGTGCAAGCAGGGAAGAAGATACGGAGGCCGTTTTCGAATCAGAATTGGATCACCCTGCAGACAATGAACCACTCATTAAAGAATCTTCTCTATCCACAATCCTGGACCGGCGAGAGGATTACTATGAATTTCAGGACCATCTGCGTAAGGTCGAAGGGGCGTATCAAAAAACCCTGGGACAGGGCAATGAATTGGTTCGGCAACTGAGTGATCGCCGACCGTCTGGACGTAAAACTGCGGATGCGATGATCACCAGTATTGTCACGGCCATACAAAATCCCCAAACGGCGATGTCTTTAATTGATGTTGTCGGCAGTAACGGCGCCACATGGGGTCTGTCTGAACACGCCCTCAACGTGTGCACCCTGTCTCTCCTCATTGGCCGTCAGGTGGGTTTGGAAGCCGAAGGATTGCTTGACCTTGGGCGTGGAGCCCTATTCCACGATGTGGGTTATCGCGCGTTACCCATGAACGTGCGGTTTAGTGCGGTTGGTATGAAAATTGAATCGGATCCGGAGTTGGGGAAACGACATACGGAGGTAGGGCGACAGCTCATGGCGGCATTCCCGGATACCAGTCCAGCAGTATTGGAAATGATTGGTCAGCATCATGAACGACTGGATGGTTCGGGGTTTCCCAAAGGCATGAGGGCAAGTGGCCTCTCGTTGCCGACAAAAATCGTCATGGTGGCAGACCATTATGATGAACTCTGCAATGCCCCTGATCTGCAAACGAGTCTCACTCCCCATGCGGCCCTGTCCCGTCTCTTTCGCCACGTCGTCATGAAGGGAGAATTGT
>JACDDF010000064.1 GCA_013817135.1 Nitrospirales bacterium | reverse complement strand
GTTCTGAATTTGGCTTTTCACCATCGGTCGGTTGCGTCAACCGGAAGAGATATCAACGAAGGAGGCTAAGAAACATTCAGAGAATGAGTATCGCGTTCCTAGCCTTGGTGGTTCTAGCCTGTTCATCCCCCGCCATGCCTAATGGGGCCAAATCCAACTCCATGCCCAAAGATGGTGAGTTGACGTTTCCTTCAAACTACAAATTCTTCCCCGTCTTTTTATCTGGCGTGCAAAAGCCCGATGCGGTCCGTGACTTGTACGTCAACCCGATTGGTGCCAAAAACCAACCAGGGCAAGCCTTTGCCAACAAATCCATATTGGTGATGGAAATCTACAACGCCAAGAAAAATGCCGAATGGGCTTTGGAAAAAGGAGCAGACGGAAATTTGGTGAAAGCCGACCTGGCCAAGGTCTTTCTCATGCAAAAAGGGGCGGGATGGGGAAAAGGCGCTCCGGAGAATCTAAACAACGGCGACTGGATTTACGCAGCGTTCAAGGCCAATGGCGAACGGTTGGATGTCGATTTTACGACCTGCCGGAGGTGCCATTTACCCTTGGGAGAATCCAAAGACTTTGTGCACCGGTATGATGAATATTTTGAGAAACGAATGCAGGCGGCTCATTAACCAAATCAGCGTATCATTTCCTGATTCCAGGAAGAACGAAACGGCGTAGAACATCCAGGGACGGACCGGCCTCCTACCTTGGACGAGTAGGGTGAAGGTGGTTTGCACACCTGCAGCCTCCTAGACCTTCACCCTACTCCCTTATTTCTACTCCGCATTTCTGCCCATCGACATCGCAGGGTCTCTTCATATGCACCTCCCGGCAAACGGATGAAGTCAAGAAATAGAACGGAACGCGCTATGGAAAAATCTCGGCTGGCCACCCAATATTTCGGGGAAACACAGACTCAAATTCGTTCTCTCCAAGAACAATGAAAACGAATGAGTTCATTAACCAGACCGGAACTGGATCAACTCTTGACCGCCACCATCCGCAAGCTGCACCCCTGCCGTTGTGCATCGAACCAAGCAAGCCAATGCGGTAATGACCATGGATCCGTGCGCCGCTTTCGCTAGACGCTAGACCGAACTCTTTCATTCCAAATACCCTTTTCATTCCAGTTTCGCAGTTTCTCGGCCAACAACTTTCGAGTCAACACACCTTTCAGCAATTATCATCTTCTTCATTCTACAGAGAGGCCCGGAATTTTCAGACTCATTCTCTAATCCACCATTCCATCTCGTTAAAGAATTCCTGGAATCTTACGGATGCTACCCTCACGACATCTTGCAAGCATCAGCAACAATTCGGTGGATGGCAAATCCCAATGGTCTATACCGTATTTTAAATTTTAAGGCTGCAAGAGTATTCCACTCCTCCAGCGTGAACCGGAGCGGCGTGACTCATCCCTGAACCACCCCGCTCCATCTCAGGGTGAAGACATTTGGACTTGCAACCTCCTTACCCTTTACCCTGGACTTCTTTTCCAATATGAACGTCAACCTCCTCTATCCCCATCCTGAAATTTTTGAGAACAGGCCAACCTATCCCACCGCGTTTTACTATCTCAAAAGTCATCGGGAGCAGTGCCTTCTCTCTCTTACAATCCGCGTTGAATTTTCTGGACCTCCTGGGAACGACACAAGAAATAAGCAGGTGCCTCTAGCCTCTCACAAACCTCCATTGGGCTTATAATGGACCAGCTGCACTATCCACTTAGTACTAGGCCTCCCGTAATCCTATGACTTTCTGATACATTCCCCTATTCTCAAAAAGAAACGTTAGAAGTTCATTTTCAAAGAGGATTGCAATGGCAAAGTCTAAACATCGTCCACAATCAGTGAGCTCGGGTACCTCTCGAAATATATCGAAGGCTCCCTCTCTCCTACCATCAGGGTCGAGAACCGCCCTAAACCTCCTGATTCTCACCCTGGCTGTGGCAGGAATTCTCTTGACCACGTATCTCACGTACTCCGCCTCATTCGAAGTTCACCCGGCATTTTGCAGCGAGGGTTCCGGTTGCGACATCGTACAGAGCAGCCGTTGGGCAACCTTTCTTGGCATTCCCATGGCCTTATGGGGTTTGTTCACTTATGTGGTGATCGCGGTGTTGGCGTGGTCCGGCCGTGGCAAGCCCGGTAGCGGATCTGCGTTGATTTACGTGGCCATGAGCGGATTCGCTGTCAGCGCCTACTTGACCGTGGTCTCGGTCGTGGAGATCGAAGCCACCTGTCCATATTGCCTGACTTCATTTGCCATCATCACGACCATACTTGGTCTATCTCTCGTTCAACGTCCTCTTAATTGGGGGAAGTCGCTGAAAGAGGCTGTCGTGATCGGACTGCTCATCGTCGGGGTGCTTCACCTGCATTATAGTGGTTGGTTTGACCCGGCGGCAGGTCCTGAAGACCCGCAACTGCAGGCACTGGCCATCCACCTCAATGAAACCGGTGCCAAGTTTTATGGCGCCTACTGGTGCCCCCGCTGCCAGGAACAGAAAGCCGAATTTCTTTCATCCGAGAAACGGCTCCCCTATGTGGAATGCAGTTCCGGCGGAAGGGGAAGCGCTCTCACCGCCCCCTGCGTCAAGGCCGATATCAAAACGTATCCCACCTGGGTTATTGGGGAACGACGGTTAACCGGACTCAAGACCCCACAGGAATTGGCACGGGCCTCCGGATTCAACTGGCAGGAGTAGAAGTTCCCGCAACGCCTTTCAGAAGCCTCATGGTTTCTCTTATTCGTTCCCTACCGGCTTCCGCTCATTCCGGAATTCTGGCAGGCGGTTGAAAAACTGGACTAAGCAGGGAAGTCATTCAATGGTGATCAATAACCATAGGGCCATTGAACCGCCTCCATGTAGCAAGCATCGGCATACGTCCGTAGATCAGAAGTCGAAAGTCGTTCTTAAATGGAAAAATTTGAGGACCGTCATTTTTGGACCGGATAATTGGCTTGGATGTCGCGGCTTATGATGGGCAATTTTTTGGTGGGCCCAATGTGGTATTGGGGATATTCGCTGACTGGGGTTTCCCCGTTCTCGTAGCAAGCGGCATTCTCATTGGTGACGTCGGCGTCCTTTAGGACTTTTGAGCGCTCCTCCCTTACCTCCGACACAGCCATTTTCAATCAGATTCATCATCTGCCTCCTGTTCTTCGGTCTCTACCTTCCCCTATTTACAGCTTCCCTGATATCCATCCTCCTTATTGAGAAGTTTATTCTGCGTCGCTTGCCTCCTTAAGCTCATTGATTTGGGTTTGAGAGAGAAGCCTGAAAACCACGTCCCAGAAACGTCTGGAAATATTTTATATTCATTACGTTTCTCGCTTGGATGAAAAACTGTAGCATCCGTATGCATCTGTTGCGGATATAGCCGGAATTCATCACTCTAAAAGTGGCGTAGCTATTCATGCTTTTGCTACAAATAATCTCTCTAAACTTTTGGTTTCATACACGTCTTTTTTCATCATCGATTCGAACTTCCGTGGAGGCACACATGATAAAATCCGTACTTTTTGGATCCACTTCCGTGCTTCTTTCGATAGGCCTGGGAGGGTTACTATCCGGAGTCCTCTGGGCGGAACAATCCGTTTCGTTGGTTCAGGCTGGGGCTAAACACATCATCGACCATAAGGGTATGCAAACCACCGGCCCCATGGCCCAACTGGGTACAGACGGGACGCTGCACCTCGCCTGGGGTGGAGAAAAGCAGGAAGAGCGGGGCGTCTTCTATCTCAAGGTTCCACCTCAGCAGGAACAGTATCCCGAACCAACCAAAGTCAATCCATCCAGTCCTCCCGCCACTTCCCTCCACGAACCACCGGCCCTGGCGTTAGGGCACACAAACGATGTCTACATCACCTGGACCACCCCTCATCCGAATGCCGACGGAAAACCGTTTGCCAACCTTCTTCTCCTGAGCCGATCTGTTGATGGGGGCAAGACCTTTCTTCCCCCCGTTCAAGTCAACGACGACGAAACCGTCACCGGCCATTCATTTGACAATATGACCGTGAGCCCGAATGGTTCTGTTCATATTTCCTGGCTTGATGCCCGGGAAGGAAAAAAAGATCCGGCCACCTATACCGTCGTTTCCCAGGATCAGGGCAACACCCTTTCCCTCAACCTGAAAATTGACGATTCCAGTTGTGTCTGCTGCCGGACACATTTGACAACGGCCTTTGATGGCACCGTCTATCTCGCCTGGCGAAAGGTCTTATCCGGAGCGGTTCGGGAAACGGTCGTGTCTCGTTCCATGGATAATGGGAAATCGTTTTCTCCCCCGGTCATCGTTGGCCATGATCAATGGGTCTTCGAGGGCTGTCCCCATCGTCCCGCCACCATGGGAGTCGATCAGGAAGGACGCCTTTATGTCACCTGGTACACGGAGGGCCCCGATGACACTCCCGGTGTGTATCTGGCGTACTCCGATGATCAGGGAAAAACCTTTACCCCCCGGCGCTTGTTGAACATGTCGAAAGGCACGTTTCCGGATCATCCTCAAATGGCTGTGAATCAGGCAGGCCATCTACTCGTCTCATGGGAAGAACAATCTCCGGTGCGACGCGAAGTCGTGTTCACCTATTCCCTCGACAGAGGGCAGACATTCAGTGCCCCGAAAAAGGTGAATGAGAAAAAAGCCAAAAGTCCTGCTGTGGCATTGAATGACGCGGGACAGGCCGTCATTGCCTGGTCAGAGCAAGTGGCTTTCCCGGGATGGAGTACAGTGGTCCATCCTCTTTCTTTTCCCACCTCGCGGATGGCTCAGTTACCTCCCAAACCATGACACCGCTTTCGCTCCTTACTTCAGGGATCATGGGAATAACCCTTGCCTTGGGGAACCCCTCGTCTATCCCTTTCACGCTCAGCCGAGTCGATATCAGCCAGAGCCTCCCCGCCATCCAGCTCCGCACATTCCAGGGTACCCCCGTGCATTCTGACGAATTAGCCGGTCGGGTTCTCATCTTGAATTTTTGGGCCACCTGGTGTGGTCCTTGTAAAGAAGAAATGCCATCGTTAGAACGTCTTCGTCAAAAATTCCTTCCAGACCAATTGGCCATTCTGGCGGTTACCACCGATATTCGTCCACGAGAAATCGAAGCATTTTGGCAGCAACTCGAGTTGCATTTCGATGTCCTCTTGGATGAACAGGAAGAACTCTCTCAAGCACTCATGGTCAGAAATCTGCCCACAACGGTGATCGTGGATACTCACGGACACCTGAGCCAACGAATCATGGGGCCCAGGGAGTGGGATAGCCCTGAATCCGTCTCGTTCATCCATAACCTCCTCAACCCGAAGTAAATGCACCAGCGGCTTCAACCGATTGCCCTCCTGACATCAAGCCTGTTTCTCGCCATGCTCCTGGCATCCACGGCCTGCATGGCCGTGCAGGACCTCTCTCACGACTCTCCGGAATCCCATCACAGCGAGACGAAACCTCTTCATGGGGTTCTCTGCAACTGGGCTTGTCACATCGGAAAACTTTCGTCAACCTCCCTGACCACCTCTCCATCGTGGCATTCACCATTTCAGGCATTGGGCGCCGTGCTTCCTCTCCATGCCCTTTCTGGTTCACTCCCATCTTTTTCGAATAAATCTGCCAGGGCTCCACCACACTTCTTTCTGTCATTTTTCTCCTAAGTGATGCGCATGGCTCCGTTATGAGTTGCGGGAGATTCACGTCTCCTTCCACTTGATCCCGAGGTCCAGCCCGGGTCTCAACGAACATTTCGTCAGGACGTCGTAGTCTTTGGTGCTAATAACGCGCCTGGCCCGGTTGGCTTAGGCCTGTTCCATTTTTTTTGTAAGGAGTTGATCTCGTGAAACAGCTGCTTTCGGTCTGTTCGTGGAATTGGTCATTGCGTTTTTTCGTATTAATCTTGAGCGTTTCCCCAGTTTTTAGCGTCTCCACTCCAACTTTCGCTGAATCAAGTGACAGCTCCGTCCCGTCCCAAGAATTCCTCCTGCAGCAACAACAGGAGCTGGAGGGAGAACTCGATCACGTCAACGCCCGACTTGAAGAAATAAGGAAACAACTGAGGGACTTAGATCAAACACCTGCCTCCCTACAATCAGATGAACACCGGCAAACCCAGGCGACCCTCCAAGAGGAGGAAGTGGAGACCTTAGAAGAGATGAGTATCGTCAGCACCCGGATTTTGAAACGGCCGGAAGGCCTGACGGTGTCCTCCACCCCTCAATCGGAAACCGATTCACAACCAACCCGAACCATGAAAGAATCCATGGAATCTCTTCCCGGTGTGGTGCTCCGACAGGCCAACGGCCCAAGAGACTTCAGTATTTCCATTCGAGGCTCGGGAGTGAAAACGTCCTTCGCCATCCGGGATATCAAAGTCTATGAAGATGGATTTCAGCAAACGCAGTCAGACGGATTGTCCCGACTCGATATCCAAGACCCGTGGTTCATGAGGTCGACCGAAGTGATCCGGGGAGCTGCGTCCTCACTGTATGACAATTATGCTCTCGGCGGGGTCGTGCATTTTAGAACCAGGCGGGGCAGCGACATCCAGGGAGTCGAGAGCTTCTTTAGCGGAGGATCCTACGGGTTTAACAAACAAGCGGTCGCCCTAGGCACACAATACAAAAATCTGGACGTGTCGATGTTTGCCAGTAACGTGGCTGAGAACGGGTTCATCCATCACAGTGGATATAATACCCAGACGTTGAATTTGAATTTCCGCTTCACCATCGACGACAAACAAAATCTGTACGTCAAAGCCATGACCAATTGGCTGGATACAAACGTGCCGACCCGGCTCACCAAAAGTCAATTTAATAAAAATGATCGTCAGGCAGGAACGGGAACGGACGCCAGAGATCAAGCTCGTCTTGACCGCCGCACCATCATCGGGTTGATGTATGAACGGGAGTTGACTCCCGACCTCATCTTAACGACGGAAGGGGATTATGACGTCAAGGATATCAACCAATATTTCAATCAAATCTTCGATAATGTGAATACCAATTGGAAACATTATACCGATTTGCGCCACACCGGGCAGGTCTCCGGGATGCCGTTGAACAGCTACCTCGGGTTCTTCATCAACAATATGGAGCAGGAGGGTCAAACCTTCCAAAATTTGGATGACGGCCAAGGCACGCGAGGCAACTTGATCCAGAATAACCGGGGAACCATTCGAAATATCGGGGGACGATTCCGGGAAGAGCTGACATTCTTACCGGAATGGACCCTGGCCGGCGGCCTGGGATTCGAACAGTCAATGGTGAGCATCCAGACGATTAATTATACGAATGGGGTGGTCTCCAGCCGTCCCAGCACCACAAAAACCTACTATAACTGGGCTCCTGAAATGTCACTGACGTGGAAACCCCGAGCAGGCTTTCGGCATTGGGTCAGAGGGTCCACCGGGTATGGCATTCCGCAATTCAGTAATTTAACCCGAAACCCCGTCACGGGTCTTCCCGGCTCCAATTTTGGCTTGAAGCCCCAAAAAAATGTGAATGTGGAATTCGGCCACGAAGCCCAGCTTCATGAAACCTTCAATATGCAACTTGTGGGATTCTGGATCTTCTTTCGCGATGAAATTATTTCGCAAACCATTTCAGGTGGGAATACGGCCTCCATCAATGCCGACTCTTCGGAATATCGGGGTGTCGAGGTCTCCGCGGATTGGCGACCGATACCCGGTTGGCAATTTCACGGTGCGTACACGCACATTGATGCCAAGTACATCAATTTCACAGACCGGTATCTGGTAAATGGCGTGGCCACCGATGTCAAACAGGACGGTAATGACGTCCCCAACGTTCCAAGCGATGTCCTCAACATGAAGGTCATGTATGATGATGCAAAGAACAATTGGGGAGCCTGGGTCGAGTCCAATTATTACAATAGCTATACCCTGAACAATGCCAATACCGTGGGAATTCCCTCCTACTGGATCCTGAACGTCAATCTTCACAAGACCTTTACCTTCAACAATGATTGGATTCGCTTTGCCAAATTCTTTTTCGAAGTGAACAACATCGCGGATAAAACCTACGCGGCTTCCGGTCAAGTCGTGTCGGACTCGACACCCGATGCCAATAAGCAGCTGTTCTTTGCCGGGTATGGCCGCTCATTCTATGGAGGCGTGACAATCGGGGTGTTCTAATATATTCAATGATTTTTATCGTATGGTAGGTCATGGGTGAGGGAGCCCAGAGTGCCCCCCTCACCTGGCAGATTGCAACCCGATTGGCCTGCCTCCCATATGTACGGAAGGCACGATCGGGATGGAACCAGGTATCGCCTACCCAACCCTTCCTCTCGATTTTCCATCAAAAGCCAAAAAGGCGGTTCACAAGATGTGACCCGCCTTTTCACCTCTGAAAATGAGATGGATTTAATGGCCCTGTTGGAGATGCTTCAAGGCTTCCTGCCTATGCTCGCCCGCGACCTCGCCGTGCCCCTGTTTGCCATGGTCCACCGCTTCGCCGAGATGACTGATGCCCTCACCGACATGGGCATTGCCACCTTCTTGTTTGGCAGCATCATCGTCGCTCTGAGGCAT
>JACDDF010000063.1 GCA_013817135.1 Nitrospirales bacterium | reverse complement strand
TCCCACCGGTTTCGGTCAATCAATTGAAGCTCCTCACCCAGCAGTAGGCGAAGGCGTCCCAAGACTTGATGGACGGTAGCGGCTAAATCCGCGACAAAAATTAGCAGGTCCCCGGGTTGGGCCGATGGAAGGGCCTCACGTAAGGCTTGAGCCTTGAAGAATTTGGCGATTGAGGAATCCAGATTGCCCTCTTCGTTAATTTTGACCCAGGCCAATCCCTTGGCTCCGAATTCTTTTGCTGTATCAATCAGATTGTCTATCCGGTTGCGGGTAAATGCGTTGCCACCAGGAATGACGAGGGCTTTCACGATCCCCTCGTTTTCCACCGCACTCCGAAAGACTTTAAAATCACAGGTTGCGCCAAATTGACTCAGGTCTTGCAGCTGAAGATCAAAGCGAAGATCTGGTTTGTCGGTTCCATAGCGTCCCATGGCCTCTTCAAAGGACAGCCGAGGCAGTGGGGTGGGGAGATCAATGCTCTTGGTCTCTTTAAAGACCAGTCTGACCATCTGTTCGATCAGGTTCATGATATCTTCCTGATCCACGAACGACATTTCCACATCGATTTGCGTAAATTCGGGTTGTCGATCAATCCGGAGGTCTTCATCGCGGAAGCATCGGGCCAGTTGATAATAGCGATCCGTTCCCCCGATCATGAGAATCTGCTTGAAGAGTTGCGGTGATTGGGGAAGGGCGAAAAATTCGCCTGGGTTGACTCGACTCGGTACGAGATAATCTCGTGCGCCTTCTGGTGTGCTTTTCGTTAAAATCGGTGTTTCCACTTCTATGAATTGATTGGCGTGAAGGTATTGCCGTACGAGATGCGACACCTGACTGCGGAGTTGAAGGAGTTCTTGCATCCTTGGCCGTCGAAGGTCCAGGTACCGGTGCTTTAAACGAAGGGTCTCTGAGGTGGTGATGGTATCGTCAAGTGCAAAGGGGAGGGGTTTGGCTTCATTGAGAATGATGAGTGATGTCGTTCGTATTTCTATGGCACCGGTCGGGATGTGGGGGTTTGCTGATCCCTCAGGTCGCAGCGTCACCTCACCCGTGACGGTGACGACGTACTCATTGCGCAGACGATCGGCTAGTTGATGTACCGTGGGCTCATGCTCCGAATCAAACACGATTTGTGTGAGTCCGTAGCGGTCGCGAAGGTCAATAAACCTCACTCCGCCATGGTCGCGACGGCTGGCCACCCAGCCTGCCAAGGTGACGGTTTGGCCCACGTGATCCAATGAGAGTTCACCGCAATGATGTGATCGTTTCAACTGTAGGATCCTTTCCAACACCTGTCAGCTTTTGATGGGAGAACATGAAACCAAGAATACGGAATTTCAAGTTTTAAACTTGAATCGGCTTTTTGATGTGACACCTGGTCGGCGGGGCCGTGCTTTACCTGTTGTGCCAGGAGTCGAGATCGTCTTCTTGCGCCTGGTGGGTTTCGGATTTCCCTGGCGCGGCCAAAACTGACCAGCAGGTCCCGTTTTAGGAAAATTTTCCGTTCTTTTGATCGGCTGATCTTTGGATCCGTGGCGCTCTCCTTGGCCGGTCGTTCCCGCAGGCGCTTGGGTGCTCTTCGTTCTGGTGGAATTCTGGTTTTGTGAGCGTGGCCGTGAAGGAGCTGTAGGTCTGGCCGCAGGTTTGAATGTAGGGAATTTTTCTACTTTCTTAATAGGCTGACGAGTTGGCAGCCATGGTCGAGCTTTCCCGGTTGTTTCCGAAGGCAATGGCGTGCTCTTACTTCTCATGGAATTCGGGATTGGTGAACGTGGCCGCGAAGGAGCCATAGGTCTGGCCGTAGGTCTGGATGTAGGGAATTTTTCTGCATGCTTAATAGGCTGACGAGTGGGCAGCCATGGCCGAGCTTTCCCCGTCGTTTCCGAAGGCAATGGGGTGCTCTTACTTCTCATGGAATTCGGGTTTGCCGAACGTGGCCGTAACTGTCCTGCAGGTCTCGATGCCGGAAATTTTTCGGTTCTCTTTATCGGCTGCCGGATAGCGAGACGTGCCGATTCAGGTGCAATGAGCAAATGGCGTAGGTCATTCGCTTCCTTATCTGTCAAGTATCGCGTCTGACCTGGAGGGAGGGTTCCAAGGTTCAAGGGCCCAAACTGAACACGTTTTAACCGGATCACGGGATGGCCAATTTGCTCAAACATGCGTTTGACTTGGTGTTTACGTCCTTCATGAATGGTAATTTCCACCCAGGAATTGGCTGCCGCTTTTCCAGCTTTTTTTACTTTTGCGGGAGCTGTGGGCCCGTCTTCCAACATCAGTCCATGTCGAAGTTTTTGAATTTCCGGTTCTTCTAAGATACCCTTAATTTTTACGAGATATGTTTTATGGACATGGTGTGCGGGGTGAAGGCAGGCTTGTGCAATATCACCGTTATTGGTGAGCAGCAGTAAGCCTTCACTATCATAGTCCAAACGTCCGACGGGAAATAACCGGATGGAAGGTTTCGGAACCAAGGCTTTAATCGTAGGGCGACCCGCGGGATCATGCAACGTGGAGATATATCCCAACGGCTTATTGAGCATGAGAAACATATCAGGAGGGCGGGACTTCAGGTGGCGTCCTTCGACCTTGATGTGGTCAATCGCAGGATCGACTTTGGTCCCTAGCGTCATGACCGTTTCCCCGTTGACGGTGACCAGCCCATGTTGGATAAGTTCTTCAGCCTTGCGTCTGGAGGCGAAGCCGGAACGGGCGATGATTTTTTGTAAACGAACTGTTTTCTCTGCCTGAGCCATACCTATTCCCATTCGATCGTTGCTGGGGGTTTTGAGCTAATGTCATACACCACACGGTTGACCCCTTGCACTTCATTGATAATTCGATTGGACATTTTGCCCAATACCTCTGGCGGAATCACGCCCCAGTCCGCTGTCATGCCGTCTGTACTGGTGACGGCACGAATGGCCACCACTGATTCGTAGGTCCGTTGGTCGCCCATGACTCCCACAGTCTGGATTGGGAGTAAGACAGCGAACGATTGCCAGATGATTCTTGACAGTCCGGCTCGTTCGATTTCATCCCTGACAATGGCATCCGCCTCACGAAGAATGGCCAGGCGCTGGGCGGTCACGGAACCAATGATGCGAATTGCTAAGCCCGGACCGGGAAAGGGTTGTCGCCAAACAATGTCATCCGGCAGACCTAATTCCAATCCCAATTGACGAACTTCATCTTTAAACAATTCTCGAAAAGGCTCAATTAGTTTGAATTTCATGCGTTTCGGTAAGCCACCGACATTATGATGTGTTTTGATCGTTGCCGATGGTCCTTTCACGCTCAGACTTTCGATCACATCAGGATACAGTGTCCCTTGAACGAGAAATTTGACCGTGCCTAACGATACCGCTTCCTGTTCGAAAACTTTGATGAATTGACGACCAATGATTTTTCGTTTGCGTTCCGGGTCTGTTGTGCGCCCCAGTGCTGACAGAAAAGTGTCTCCATGGTCAGCAATGCGTACCTTTAGATGATAGGCGGAATCAAAAGTCGTTTGTAATTGTGCCACTTCATTCTTTCGCATAAGGCCATTGTCAATGAAGATGCAGGTCAATTGGTCTCCGATTGCCCGGTGAGCCAGGACAGCGGCCACTGTGGAATCCACTCCTCCGCTGAGTGCGCAAATGACCTTACTGCTGCCGACAGTCTGCCGGATGTCTGTCACGGCTTGTTCGATGAATGACCCCATTGTCCAAGTTGGCTCGCAGTGGCAAATATGACGTGCAAAGTTTTGAAGAATAGTTGCCCCGTGAAGGGTATGGATGACTTCAGGGTGGAACTGGATCCCAAAGAGCTGTTGCCTATCTTTGGAGGATCTCATTGCGGCGATCGGGGCATGGGCCGTGTGGGCGATCACATGAAATCCTGGTGGAAGTTGTTGAACGGAATCCCCATGAGACATCCAGACAGGAAATGCGGTTGCCGGATCAAGGCCAAGAAATAAATTCGTGTCGTCGTCAATGGTCAGATCGGCTCGACCGAATTCACGATGAGGTGTGGGGTTGACGGTTCCGCCACATTGATGGGCGAGTAATTGCATGCCGTAGCAAATCCCCAGAATGGGTATGGCAAGATCAAAAATTTGGCTGTCTATTTTCGGGGCATGTGCCTGAGTAACGCTGGCCGGTCCACCGGAGAAAATGATCCCTTTGGGGTGGTAGTCAAGGATATCCTGAACCGTCGCCTGCGAGGGGAGGATGACAGAGAAAATGTGGAATTCGCGTATCCGCCGTGCGATGAGTTGCGTATACTGCGATCCAAAATCCAGAATGACAATGGTATCGTGTTGCGAGTGCATGAGCGTGCGAGTTAATTTGTCAACGTGGGAAATGACTGACTTTAGGGCAGAACCAGATCTTAGTCAGCCCGATAATTTGGGGCCTCTTTGGTAATCACCACATCATGAACGTGGGCCTCTCGAAGCCCTGCAGAGGTAAGTTGAAGGAACTGAGCATTCTGTTGGAGTTCTTCGATTGTACGACATCCGCAGTAACCCATTCCTGCCTTCAGCCCTCCAACTAATTGATAGACCATGACGGCGAGATTGCCTTTGTAGGGAACCCTGGCTTCAATGCCTTCAGGAACTAATTTGGAAGATTCGCGGCCTTCTTGAAAGTAGCGATCCTTCCCTCCTCGTTCCATGGCTCCCAGTGATCCCATTCCCCGGTATTCTTTGTAGGTTCGGCCTTGATACAACACGGTTTCACCTGGAGATTCTTCGGTTCCTGCAAAGAGTGATCCGATCATCACGCAAGAGGCTCCGGCTGCGAGGGCTTTGGTGAGATCTCCCGAATATTTGATACCTCCATCCGCAATCAAGGGTATTTGGTGTTTATTGGCTATGGTGGCGCAATCGGCCACGGCGGTCAGTTGAGGAACTCCGGCTCCTGAAACGATTCTGGTGGTGCAGATTGAGCCGGGCCCTACTCCAACTTTTATAGCATCTGCTCCGGCTTTAATAAGATCCAGCGTGGCAGCAGCAGTTGCGACATTTCCTGCTATCAGCTCCAGATTTGGATAGCGGGATTTAATGTCTTTAACTTTGTCCAGGACGCTTTGAGAGTGCCCATGAGCGGTATCGACAACGATTAGGTCAATTCCAGCTTTTGTGAGCCGTTCCAGCCGTTCCTCTACATCGGGTCCGACCCCGACGGCCGCGCCAACGCGCAGACGCCCGTGCGCATCTTTGCAGGCAAAGGGATATTTGATTTTTTTCTGAATGTCTTTAATGGTGATCAACCCTTTTAGCTCAAATTGATCATTCACGACTGGAAGTTTTTCAATGCGATGCTCATGAAGAATTGCCTGGGCCTGGTCTAATCCAGTGCCTTCCGGGGCCGTCACTAGGTTGTTTTTCGTCATAACCTGGGAAACTTTGAGATCCAGACGGTTTTCAAAACGAAGATCTCGATTCGTTAAGATTCCAACCAATTTGCCATCTTTGGTGACAGGGATTCCAGATATGCGATAGGTCGACATGAGATGGTGGGCATCGCGAATGGTATGATCTGGGGAGATGGTAATCGGAGAAAGGATCATCCCGCTTTCTGACTTTTTGACCTTATCGACTTCTGAGGCTTGCATGTCAGGGGAGAGTGCACGGTGAATAATTCCGATCCCCCCTTCCCGTGCTATCGCAATGGCTAATCGCCCTTCGGTTACGGTGTCCATGGCCGCGCTCAGAATGGGGATATTGATACGAATATTTCGAGTGAGTTGGGTGGAGGGATCCACCTCAGATGGGATGATATTTGAATGGCGTGGGACCAAAACCACGTCATCAAAAGTAAGCCCTATTCGTAATTGTTTCTCCAACATGAGTTAGGCCTTGTATCCTGTCCCTTGCCGAATGGTGTATGGGGAAAAGTCTTTCATCATAATTTTCTTTTGAAAGGCAGTCAATGTGCTTCTTGTTATACCAGATGGGATTGGGAGAACACACAATACTACTCAGGATCAGCAGCCAGCTGTATTCCCGGCGGAGAAACCTGGTGCTGCCTTAGACAGATGCCAAAGGGTATGGGGATTCCCTTTGGCATCTGTGGTCAATGTGAGTAGTTGTTTCCTGAGGAGGCTACCAGAACTAAGTGGCTATTCGGCTGCTTCAGGAATAAAGGCCATCGTTTCCTCTTCTTGGAAATGATCTTCGGCTTCCTCTGCCTGCATGAATTCCTGAACTCGCATATTGCCGCTATCCACGGAATAAACGTGGCCTCTGGAGTCAGCCCCTATTCCATAGGGAAAGTTGAATTGGCCATCCTGGGAGCCGAAACCGCCCCATTGGGTGATAAAGTTACCGTCTCGATCAAACTTTTGGATGCGTTGGTTGCCGGTATCACTGATAAATACGTCGCCTGATTCGTCTACCGCCACACCCCAGGGTGATCGGAATTGTCCCGGTTCCTGTGCCTGAGCGCTGCTGGCATGGCCAGGCCCAATGCCGCCGCCCCACTTGGTGAGTAATTGGGGGAGGACGTTTGAGCTGGTATCAAATTTCTGAATCCGATGATTACCCATATCGACCGCATAGACGGTTCCATCGGTTTGATCCACCGCAATGCCTCGCGCAAAATAAAACTGCCCGTCCCCATTCCCAAAGCTTCCCCACTGCATGATAAATTCTCCGGTTTCATCAAATTTTTGAATACGAAAGTTGGCACTATCGACGACATACAGGTACCCGCGGACTCGGTCGACCGCTACCCCCCATGGAGCATTAAACTGTCCTTCGCCATTACCACGGGATCCGAGCTTCATCATATAATGCCCTAATTTCCCATCAAACTTTTGAATACGATGGTTATTGGTGTCTGCCACATACACGTTGCCATTCCCATCACATGCGATACCGGTTGGATTATTGAAACCGCCATTAGCTGCACCGAAACTTCCCCATAGCAGGATGAAATTGCCATTACGGTCGAATTTCTGGACTCGGTTGTTCCCGTTATCAACCACAAACAATGACCCTTGGCGATCAATCGTCAGCCCATATAGAGGACTAATAAATTCTCCTCCATGGAGGAGGGAGGCTCCACGGCCTGGTTTTCCCCACTTTGTGGCACAAATATATCCAGACGTGTTGAGAAGGATATGGGTGCTGGCAGGAACAGAAACGTTATTATTGGCATCTTTAAACCACACGTAGACCGTTTTTGTGCCATCGGTTGGCGAGGTGGTAAAAGGAATCGTGGCTCCAAATTTTTGTTCCGGCTCCACCTCAACCCACCCAGGCATGGTCCCGCTTGGGGTCATTGGGTTTTCAGAGATGAAATAGGCAGCCACTCCGCTATCCACGTCTTTAGCTGAGATGGTGGCGACCATGTCAGGACTATTGGTCATGTAAGCACCATGATTTATGACGATGTCAGGATTTTGAGGTGCCGAAATGTCGATCAGAACCGGAATAGCGGTCTGTTCTTCAGAAATCCGGCTTTCTGCTCCTTCTTCAGTGACCGAGGTCATGGCATAAAAATATGCCGTGTCATTCGTGAGGCCGCTATGAATATAGGGGGTGGTCACGCCTTCAATTTTTGTGGAGGTATCTGTAGAGACATTTGGTTCGGTACTGAAATAGAGGTTGTAACTGACGGCATTGGGAACTTCGAGCCAACTAAGGATGTTTTCCGTATCTCCGGGTTTAACGGCGAGGTTGATGGGAGCGGTAAGATCGCTGGAAACCCTTTTTTCCTGTTTGCCTCGATTGAGTTCTTCCTCTGTTGGGGCAAACTTGGTTAAACGATGGTTGCCACTGTCTATCACGTACACATATCCCTCTTTGTCTACTGCAATTCCTGACGGGAAATTCAGCTGCCCTTCGGTTAATCCACGATTTCCCCAGGAAGTTAGATAGGTTCCGCTAGAATCAAATTTTTGGACGCGGTGATTTCCGCTGTCGACAATATACACATATCCCAACGGGTCGCACGCGACTCCCCAGGGGGCTTTGAATTGGCCAGGGGCATTCCCTTCCTTTCCCCACTTCAAGAGAAAGTTACCACGTGCATCAAATTTTTGAATCCGATGGTTCCCCTCATCGGCAATATAAATATTCCCGACAAAGTCAACTGCGAGGCCGCGAGGAAAAAAGAACGCGCCGTCATATCCCCCGTCACGGCCCCACTTGAGCACAGGGGAGCCGTTCGGCAGGAATTTTTGAATTCTTGCATTGCTGGTATCAGAGACAAACAGGTTGCCTTGGGAATCGGTGGTAATACCCCAAGGGACATCAAATTTCCCAGCTTCCGCACCTCGCCAGGCAAAACCGAATTTCCCCCATGCGTTGATAATATTTCCTTCGGAATCAAATTTTTGGATGCGATTGTTCCCACTGTCGGCCACATACACCTCTCCTTCTGGTGAGGTGGCGATGCCCCGTGGGTAGTAAAATTTTCCTTCGGTTGAATCGGGTTCGTCTCCCCAACGTGCAAGAAATTTTCCCGATCGGTCAAACTTCTGGATCGAATGATTGTCTGTATCGCCGACATAGATATTTCCGTCTTTATCAATAGCAATACCCGTTGGTGATTTGAATTCTCCATCGTCGACGCCTTCACACCCGATTTGCATTACGGTGAGGTAAGGAGAGGGAATCGACATCACTTCCTCAGACAATAGGCTTTCAC
>JACDDF010000625.1 GCA_013817135.1 Nitrospirales bacterium | reverse complement strand
GGCTGGAGTGCACCGGCTGGTTCGGATCTCCCCCTTTGACGCCAACAAGCGTCGACATACCTCGTTCGCTGCAGTGGGGGTTTATCCGGAATTGGACGACGATATTGAAATTGTGATTGACGATAAGGATTTGAAAATCGATACCTTTCGCGCGGGCGGGGCGGGCGGGCAAAATGTGAATAAGGTGGAAACCGCTATTCGCATGACCCATCTTCCCACGGGAACCGTGGTGCAATGCCAAAATGAACGGTCGCAATTGCAAAACCGGATTGGCGCCATGCGGGTGTTAAAAGCGAAGCTGTATGAGCTGGAACAACAAAAGAAGGACGCTGAATTTCAAAATATTGTTGGAGAAAAGAAAGATATTGCCTGGGGTAGCCAAATTCGCTCGTATGTGTTCCAACCGTATCAAATGGTCAAGGACCACCGGACCAACCATGAGTCAGGCAATGTCGCTGAGGTCATGGATGGAGCGTTAGACTCTTTCATTGAAGCGTATTTAACGATGAAGGCCTCGAAAGCTTCACACATGCCGGCCAATTAACAGCATCCACATCCGATCCTCGGCCTTCATGATTCATCACCGACATATTCGTGTTCCACGTGCTGATGAGACGACCATCGAGATATTCACCTCTATGAATCAGTAAAGCCATGTCAGTTATGGAAGAATTAAACGAACAACAACAACAACGGCTGGAAAAACTTCACGCGCTTCAGGATGGAGGCCTCCGTCCATTTGGTACACGTTTTCCCACCACCCACACGCTTGAGACCATTCTTCAATCGTATACGAACTCGACCAAAGAAGAGCTTGAAGGCACTCCGATTTCGTGCACGGTGGCCGGACGCATTGTGGCCATGCGCCGTTTTGGAAAAGCCGCCTTCGCGGCCTTACAGGAAGAAGGCCATCGCCTCCAGGTCTATCTTAAGAAAGATCTGCTTGGGGATCAGTCTTACGAACTTTCCCAGTCGTTTGATTTAGGGGATTGGATCGGAGTCGAAGGCAAGTTATTTCGCACCAAAACCGACGAACTCACGGTGGAAGTCCATACTCTCACCTTTCTCACGAAGGGGTTACGGCCTCTTCCTGAAAAATGGCACGGACTCACCGACATCGAAACCCGGTATCGGCAACGCTATGTGGATTTGATTGCCAATCCATCGGTGCACCAGGTATTCCGCACGCGCAGTCGAATCATCAATATCATTCGTTCGTTCCTCACGGAACGAGAATACCTCGAAGTGGAAACGCCGATGATGCATTCCATCCCCGGCGGAGCCACGGCACGCCCGTTTGTGACCCATCACAACACCCTCGACGTGGATTTATATTTGCGTGTGGCACCCGAGTTATACCTCAAGCGCCTCATGGTCGGGGGATTCCGGCGCGTCTTTGAAATTAACCGCAATTTCCGCAATGAAGGCATTTCCACCATTCACAATCCTGAATTTACCATGTTGGAATTTTATCAGGCCTATGCGGATTTTAATGATCTGATGGACCTGACCGAACAGTTGTTTCACACCTTGAGTCTGGAAATATGCGGAGGCCCAACGGTGGATTACCAGGGCCAAAGCATTTCCCTGGCACCCCCCTGGCGCCGGGTGCCCTATTTGGACTCGATCATAGAGGTCAACCAGTTGGATCCTGAAGTCTTGTCCGATCACAAGAAAGCCGTGGACGCGGCAGAACGGTTAGGTGTTGATTGTGCTCCGCAAGCCAGCCATGTCGACATCCTCGTGACCCTCTTTGAAGCCACAGTCGAGCCAACATTGACTCAACCAACCTTCATTACCGATTTCCCTATCGAAATTTCCCCGTTGGCCAGAAAAAAAGAATCCAACCCGGCCCTGACAGACCGCTTTGAACTCTTTATCGGTGGACGGGAATTAGCGAATGGATTTTCGGAGTTAAACGATCCGTTGGACCAACGACAACGCTTTGAAGCCCAGGTGGCCTTGCGGGATGCGGGAGACGACGAAGCCCATTATCTGGATGAGGATTTTATTCGGGCACTCGAATATGGTATGCCTCCCACGGCAGGAGAAGGCATTGGGATTGATCGACTCGTCATGCTACTCACCAATCAGGCCTCGATTCGCGATGTCATTCTCTTTCCCCAACTTCGACCGGATCGGCCTTTGTGACCCTCCCGTATGAGATATTAACCGGGCTGCGGTATCT
>JACDDF010000624.1:622-2191 GCA_013817135.1 Nitrospirales bacterium | reverse complement strand
TAAATGACCCGCTTGCCGCTACGTTTAATCCAATACGTGTCATCGCCTGTTTGAATAATTCCCGATCTTCGGCCATTTGGATCGATTCATAGGACGCTCCGATTAGTTGCACTCCGTGTTTTTCCAGAATACCTCGCTTCACTAATTCCATGGTGACATTCAGGGCAGTCTGCCCGCCCATGGTTGGAAGCAGGGCATCAGGATGCTCTCGCTCCAAAATCGCCTCCACCACTTCTGCCGTAATGGGTTCCACATAGGTGCGGTCCGCGAGATCCGGGTCAGTCATAATGGTGGCAGGATTACTGTTGAGGAGAATGACTTCAAAGCCTTCCTCCTTCAGTGCCCTGCATGCTTGCGTTCCAGAATAGTCAAACTCACAGCCCTGACCAATTACAATCGGTCCGGAGCCGATTAATAAAATTCGATGGATGTCGTTTCTTCGTGGCATGTTGGGCTCTCAGGATTTTAAGTCCGATCCAGATATCGGTTTTTTTGGGGGGGATTCAGGTGGTCCGGGAGATGATGCCTCGGGATGATAAAATCTCATCGCTTGGGGAATCCAGGCTTCAATTTGGTTAATCCGGGTCACATCCGAAGGATGAGTGGACAAAAATTCCGGAACTGCATTTTGAGTACGAAAACAAAATTTTCCGATCATTTTTCTCGGACACCCACTCATGCGTTCCCAAAACGGCACCGCTTCCCGAGGGTCATATCCGGCCTTGGCCATCAATTGCAACCCGATGAAATCGGCTTCCGTTTCCTGTTCACGGGAATTGGGAAGGGCCACGCCCACTCCATAGGCACTCATGGCTCCAATAGCAAGGCCAGGGTCGACGCCCCCGGCGGCGGCGCCAGCCAAAGCCCCGAGTTGACCAATTTGTTCCAGAATCCCACGACTGTATCGCTCGGCTCCATGCCGTTGCAACGCATGGGCAACTTCATGGGCCATGACAGTCGCCAGCCCGGCTTCTGTTTTTGTGTATTTCAAAATTCCGGTAAACACCGCCACTTTGCCACCAGGCAACGCAAAGGCATTCACTTGATCATCATCTTCAATGACGGCGAATTCCCAGACATATTCCGGTTTATTGGCTCCCTTGGCAATGCGTTGCCCCACACGATTCACCATTAACGTCACTTCCGGATCTCGGCTTAATGGTGCCGACTTCAAGACCTCGCGAAATGCCGCAAGTCCCAGGGCAATTTCCTTTTCCTCCGAAATATAAATTAATTGATCTCTAGCCGTCCCTGGAGCCTTTTGACAAGCTGAGCTCAGCAACATGAGCGCACACACCGTACCCGCCAACAGGCCTTGAAATAGGTTTCCAGAGACGGGTAAATCGTTGGTCATGGGCAGGACATTCCTCACATCAGAACACAGCTGACTTTACGGCATCCACATATACAGCATTTGTGGGGTCCCTCCGGTCAATACGTTGAAAAGAGAATGCGCATCGACTTGGGGAAACCTGATAGGCTCAATCTGAGGAGGATCGAACCGTGAGTAGATATTCTGATGCGTTCCCCCTCCCCTGGTGTACGTCACGACTCTGGCCTTTTCTAATT
>JACDDF010000624.1:0-612 GCA_013817135.1 Nitrospirales bacterium | reverse complement strand
GATCGAGAGCCTCATCCAGATACCCAATTTCATCCACAAGGCCCTGGGCTTTGGCAATATCGGCGGTAAAAATCCGCCCATCGGCTAACGTACGAATGTGCGCCTTGCTCAATCCGGGCCTTCCCTCTTCAACCACCGCAAGGAACTGCTCATACAAATGATCAATCGCCCCTTGGAATATTGCCCGTTCTTCATCATTCATAGGCTGAAACGGTGAACCCATCGCTTTTTTCGGACCCGAAACAATCGCGGCTGGTTGGACCCCCACTTTTTCCAACAGACCCTCGGCATTCATTGTCACCATAATGACCCCGATACTTCCGGTAATGGTCGAAGGATGTGCAAGAATATGGTCGGCGGCCATCGCGATGTAATACCCGCCGGAAGTGCCCAAATCCATTATGGCAGCAATGACGGGTACAGGACGTTTTTCCTTAAAGACTTTCAGCTCATGATAGACCAGATCTGATGCGGTGACCGATCCTCCTGGAGTATTGATTCTAAGGACGATGGCTTTGACGTGTTCATCTTTCTCAGCTTTGGTCAATTCCTCTTTGATTCGTGCGGGAAGACTTGGTTCCTCCAAGATACCCGACGATTTGCCTGTCGTTA
>JACDDF010000623.1 GCA_013817135.1 Nitrospirales bacterium | reverse complement strand
ATCACTCCACACATATTCCATTTTCCATTGGCGTTCCTTTTGTTTCATTCTTTTTCTATAATTCCGCTGGTTTGTCATCTGTTCGCTCAATGGCGGGAGAGTCTTCCGTTGCGCTCGCATGAATCTCGAGTTTCCGGTAGGTATGAACGGGACAGTGGCTGGCATTATTTACAATTGGACGTATTGAATTGTTCAACCAAACATATTTCCTTACCCATCATCAATGAGATGAAGCAGAAAAGCCTCATCCGGCAGTTGTCTGGTTCCAGGGAACACTTGCGAGTGAATCATGGCCATTGAAAAAAGTGACGACTCAAAAATTCCTGTTACCGGGCTATTGATTCTGCTAACCGTGCTGGGAGGAATTCTGTATTACCAACAACCCTTTAAAAGTGATCGGCCCGTTAATGAACAACAAAGCAAGGCGGTGATCGTTGGTGACAAACGGGTTCAAAGCCGTCTGTGGCAGGACCCTTTCGCATCGGTGAAGGCTCATAAAAATGCCGAACCCAATACCAACCAGTCTCAGACGGTGGCCATTTCACTTCAACCCCCTTCATCCCAGGGCGAAGGTTCTCCCACAATTCCCAAGGCCCAAAACCATCATAATTTACTGAGTCAGTTGCGTGAGATCACGAAGACCATAGGGAAACCCACACCAACATTCAAAGTCCTGATTGTCGTGACAGAAGGGACACCCTTTGCTTCCGGAACAGAATACCGGTTACGCCATCGATACGCGGTGGTGTCCGCTCTCGGGGAGGCCGGATATATCCCTGAAGAAGGGGAGTTTTTCCGGTATTTTGGGTGGGACCGCACACAGCTTCTAGGAAAAGGCACCTGCTGGGATGAGAGTTGCCCCACTCTTGATGTGCCTCTCGAATGGTTTAAACCACAGGACAAGCGAAAAAATAATGTACTGGTCTTATGGGTCAAGGATCAGGACCTGGAGAAAAAGCCCTTGGCGTCACTGGAAAGCCTCGTGGCATTCATAAATAATCCAGCACCGGACTTTCGAAAGAATCAACGTGGTAAACATTCACCTGATTCCACCATGGCTTTTACGGTTTTAGGACCGTTTCATTCCGGAACTTTACGCGCCATGATCGGTGAAGTGCTCGCAAAACAGAGTCAGGATCCTTCCTCCACCCATCCAATAGAGGGTTCGCACGCTATTGAATACCTTTCTTTCTCCGCAACGGCGTCTGATGCCGTTCTTTTTGAAGGTTTCCCTATTGGGAGAGAAGAGTGTTTTAGTGAAGCAACGTGCTGGGAGTATATGAGGTCCTTGGACTTTGATGTGCATCGTGTCATCGGAACGGATGAAGAACTGGCCAGAACACTCGTCGAGGAATTAACCAAACGAAGGGTGGACCTTCAAAATGGACATGATCATATTGCCTTGATCGGCGAGTGGGATACGCTCTATGGGCGGAAATTGCCACTGACCTTTCTTGAGGTGACGAAAAATACTCCTGATCTTGATCTTATAACCAAAATTAAAAATTTAGGAGACGTCGACTGGCCGGATTGGGCCCATCGCTTTACCTACCTTCGTGGAATTGACGGTGAGCTTCCTCAGAATATGAATGGCTCTGACGGAAAATCCAATGGTGACGGAACCGTTTCCCAAAACTTTTTTAAAATAAATAAGGGTCTTGAACGCCCCGAAGGCCCGGCTCAATTCGATTACCTGAGGCGTTTGGCCTTACAAATCAAAGTTGAAGATCAAAAAATTCGTGAACGGTGTATGGACAAGGTGGGGGAAGGATCGTGGCCCATCTGTCCGGGCTTTAAGGCCATGGGCATTTTGGCAGGAGATGTCTATGACAAACTGCTACTCCTCCAAGCCTTGCGGAAGGAATTTCCCGGGGTCATTTTCTTTACCACCGATCTTGATACCCGCCTCCTACATCCGGCCCAATATCAATGGACTCGAAATCTTCTGATTGCTTTCCATTTTGGCCTACGTCTTCAGGCTAAGGTTCAAGGCTCGATTCCCCCATTTCGTGATGCCTATCAAACCTCGTTGTTCTTGTCCACGTTGCTGGCTATTGATTCCGTCACCGTGTGTCGGACGGCTTCCTCGTTTTTTTCTCATGAGCCATGCGACCAATTACCAGACACCCACTCCTATGAAAGAGCGCCGAGAGTATTCGAGGTCGGACTCACAGGCGCGTACGACCTGAGTGC
>JACDDF010000062.1 GCA_013817135.1 Nitrospirales bacterium | reverse complement strand
CCGTTGCACCTCGGTGCGATGTGTGGTGCGCGGGCGATCGGGTGGTATTTCTCCCGGGCGCGTGTCCATGAAACCGGTCCCTATGGGGTTGGCCATTATGTGTGGCAACGCGAGAGAGGGCGATCTGGGGAGAGTCTGGATGCTTATGGAGCAAGACCTGAAGGATCATCCCCTGACTATTGGCCTGTGATGGAAACCGTCCATTTAATGCGAATAGAGCAGGTACATTCAACAACAGACGAGTGGGATCTCTGGACCAGCCATCGAGATGAGTGGGGGGCGTTTTATACCAGGGATGACAAACCTGACGAGGCTGTTTTTCGGCGAAAAGATACGTGGGAAGCGCTGTCTCAGTTGGCGAATCCAACTTTCCAGATGGAAGTATCCAGGTAGTCGGGAATGCGTCTGTTAGTCTCAAGGTAGAATTCTGTGTTCCCGGGAAAATCTACAAGGGGCGGATAAGATGACTGTGTTGAAACAGAATGTCGGCATTCTTCGCCAGCAGGATCAGGTTTTCGCCGCTCAGATCCTGCAGGCACCAGGAGGAACCCTGTCAATCCAACCAGCCAAATCCGGCATGCCTACGGCGCTTTACAATTCCCGCTATCTCCATAGTGCGTATGATCCTGTTCGGGAAGCAGAGGGCTGGGCTGAAGAACGCGTGAAAGACTGTCAAGCACGGGAAACTATTGTCCTACTTGGCGTGGGACTGCTCTACCACGTGGAAGCCTTGCGTGAGATGTTGCCCCATGACCAGGTCATGATGGTTGTCGTGCCGGACCTTTCTGAATTTGCGGATTGTATCTCTGTCCGGTCCCTGGAAGGGTGGGGTGAACGGGTGATGTGGCTGACGGGTTCCATGACTGATATGGCTTTCCAAGTGACCCAGAAAGCCAAGCGGGTGCGCATCCTGAGTTACGAACCTGCCGCCACGGTGCATCATGACACCTATGAGCACTTTCGTCTGCAGCTTCGTGATCACCTCGCTCAACAATTAAGCGGGACGCTTCACATCATGGTGGTCGGTCCGATTTATGGTGGGTCGTTGCCCATCGCCCGATATGTGGTAAACGCCTTGGAAGGCCTTGGGCATCGTGTGAGTTGGGTGGATCATAGTCCACATTATGCGGGATATCAGAATTTAGACACCATCCGTGATCATCGGTTAAGACTCACGGTCCAACAACGGATGAGTGAAACCCTGGCAGTGATTACTCTGGCTCATGTGGCAGAAGATCCCCCTGATCTCGTTTTAGCCTTGTCCCAGGCGCCTTTGACCATGGCAGTTTTGGAGCAAATGCGTCGAAAAAAGGTGTTAACGGCCATGTGGTTTGTGGAAAATTTTCGTCATTTAACCTATTGGCAGCAGATGGTGTCGGGTTATGACTTTTGGTTTGTGATGCAACAAGCCGCATGCTTGGATGCTTTTAGGAAAGCCGGAGCCAAACAGGTGTCGTATCTCCCGTTAGCGGCTGAACCGGACATTCATCAGCCCATGACCTTCACCCAAGAAGAGCGACACGAGTTTGGTGCCGACGTGTCTTTTTTGGGGGCAGGGTATAGAAACCGGCGGCAGATCCTCCCATCTCTGGTCGGCCAAGGATGGACATTTAAATTGTGGGGGAATGAATGGGACACCCCGGGAGCGTTGGAGTCGGTTCTTCAGAGAGGGGGCGCGCGCATTGATACTCCGACCAGTGTAAAAATTTTCAATGCCACCTCGGTCAATATTAATGTGCATTCCTATACGGGAGACGGATTCGATCCGGAGGGTGATGGGGTGAATCCCCGGACATTTGAGTTGGCTAGTTGTGGAGCCTTTCAGGTGGTCGATGCTCGCACCTTGCTTCCGGCTCTCTTTGATGAATCGATGATGGCAATGATCAATAGGCCTGATCAGCTCATCTCAACCGTTCAAACCTATTTGCACGAACCAGCCCGGCGAATAGCCATGGCTGAATCGTCCCGGAAGCGCGTATTAGAGGCGCACACGTACGTGCATCGGATGAAGACCCTCTTAGGTGCCGTGGGCATGGCGAGTCCGGACCGGTTAGGAGCTATTCTTCAAGGGGAACGTCACGCCGGATCATTGTTGTCTCGAAGTGGGAAGTCCCCGGAATTGATTCCAATGCTGAAGCAATTTCCTCAAGCCGATCCTGTGGAGTTAGTGGATGTGGCGAAAAGCATTCGGAAGAAAGGCCCTGAAGCCCGGTTGAACCGTGAGGAATTATTGATTCTGATGATGGATGAATACCGCCAGGAAAAACGGGATTTTCTTTGAGCCTATGATGGTATTTTTTGTATTCACGGCAATTCTTGATGAATAAACAAGTCCTCATTATCAATATTACCCGGATGGGTGATTTGATTCAGATGGTTCCCTTGCTTTCACGGTTGGAGGAAGAATGGCCTGGTGTGGCCATTGATCTGATCGTCGATAAAGAATTTGCCCATGTCGCCAGCCTTATTCCTGGGATTCGACAGGTGTTGATGTTTGACTTTCAGCTGTTGATGGATGAGAGCCGGGTGCGAGCGCGGGATGTAGTGGCTCTCTACCAGGATCTTGCACATTGGGTTCAACCGCTGCTCCAGGTTGGGTATGATCGTGTGGTGAACCTCACGTTTAATCGCCGCAGTGCGTTTCTGGTGAAATATTTTGGGTGTTCAGATGAGCGAGGAATGACCACAGCCCTGGATGGCAGTTTTGTGGTGAAAAATCCCTGGATGAAATATTTCGTGGATTTTCACGTGTATCGGCCATTGAATCGGTTCAATATCGTTGATCTCTTTGCGCTTGGTGGGAGCGGGACAGGATCGTTTCATCCTCTTCGCCTAGATGTGCCACAGGACATGCAAGAATGGGCACGGACCTATGTGAGACAAGCCGGCACGGCCGATGAATGGATTGCCATTCAAGTCGGCGCCAGTGATCCCATGAAGGCCTGGCGACCGGAATATTTTGGGCAAATGATGGCACGTCTCAGCCAACAACGGCCGGTGGGATTTGTGTTGATTGGCACGAAGAAAGAAGAGGCGGATGTTCAGGAAGCCATCCGGTGTTACCGCCAGGCGGGAGGATTGGGAATTATTTGCGAAGCGGTTGGCCAAACCACGGTGCCGCAACTGGTGGCCTTGCTTGAACATTGTCAGTTGATGGTGACCAATGACACGGGGCCCATGCACATGGCCGTGGGAGTAAATACGCCTGTCCTCAATGTGTCGGTGGGCCATGTGAATTTTTGGGAAACCGGACCTTTTGGACCAGGGCACTGGGTGGTTCAGCCCGATATCATTTGTGGCCCATGTGGATTCGATAAGGTCTGCCCACATCATGCCTGTAAAGACCAGATCATCCCTCAAGAGGTGGCCGAGCTTTGCTTACATCTCTTGGATGCTCGTCCATTTCCATCATTTTCCTCCAAGGTTCGGGTCTATGAAGGTGGCGTCAATGAAGATCAGTTAGGAACATTTATAATAAGAGCGGGAACGGAAGAGCCACGCGTTGCCTGGTATGCGGAGTATTGGCGCCAGTATTGGTATGAATCCTTTACCTGTTTCCCTACCCGGGTTCCTTTTCCCCCAACGGTTCCACCGGATTTTCACGAATGCGAGCAGGTATGGCGTCGTTTGTCACCTCAGCTCGATCAGTTGTGTATTCACGCAGACACGGTATTGGACATGTGTCGTCAAAGGCCGATTCCGGTTGACCTGTTGAAGGCGCGACAGCACCAATTAAGGGTTGACACACTTACGATGCAACAGGTCGTCAGGCCATCATTGGCCTTTGGCCCTTTGGCGATGGCATTTTTTCGAGATACCTTTAGTTTGGAGGCCGCGACCCTCAGCGGCATGGCCGAGGAAAATGTTCGGGCATATCATGCGTTTCGCACTCGAGGGGCAGAAAATTATACACGGTTGGAGGAAATGTGTTCTCAGAATACAAGGAGGGCTCTGTATGCACGTGCAATTGGATGAAGATGTCTGGGAAGTGAGTGATCGTGTTCAGTTAGGGGAAGTTTTGGCCAATTTGAGTGACCGCGCTCAGGCCAAAGGGTGTTTGGTGACGGAATTGATGGTTGGCAATCGGAAGATGACGGATCGGGAGTTAGTGCCTCCTACCTTGGCCCAGGTGGCGAGCTCGTTTGGATCCATAGCGGCCGTGAGTAAGCGTCTGGAAACCATCGTACAGTATTCTGAGGAAACTGGAAAGAAATTCGGAGGACAACTACGCGTTCAAGGGCAGAAGCTTGTTGATGACTTCCGACAAGGACATGGAAAATTTCGCCAGTTAGACCAATGGTTCGGCCAGATAGCGGACTACCTTGAGTGGCTGCAGATTCATGAATCTGTGGAGGTGAAGAAGCCTGAGGTTGCTCAAGACCTGTCGTTCTGGGTCAAAGAGTTACTGAATGCTCGGGAATTAGAAGATGAAGTTCGAATCGCGGACATGCTGGAATATGAAGTGATCCCTCGTCTTGTTCGAAACATTTCCCCTCCCATTTAACGGCAAGTTTCCTCCTCCTTCCATTCCCTGTAGCTTATACGGAGTTACCATTGGAGGATGTGGAATTGATTTGCCTCTGTATACCCAGTCAGGTTTCTGCGAGGAGCCTTAACGGCGCTCTGGCAGGGAACATAAGTGATTGGCTATTAACCCCCCCCTCAAGTTTTCATCCTGGTGGTCGATACATACGGCAGAAGTGAAAATTGGTTCACTTCACAACTTTCGAGGAGGCCAATCGGCTCAACTCATTTATTTTCTTCCTCAAGGGACGGAACCTTTGAGGCGCAGCCATCAAGGAGGAAAGTATGGCACTTGTCGTTAACAACAACATCGCATCACTCAACGCTCAACGGAACTTGGGCGTGTCCAGTTCTCAATTGGAAGGGTCGGTCGCCCGTCTTTCTTCTGGTTTGCGAATTACCCGAGCTGCGGATGATGCGGCTGGTTTGGGGATTTCAGAAACCTTGCGGGCTCAGATTCGTAGTATTAATCAAGCGGTCCGAAATTCAAACGATGGCATAAGTTTGTTGCAGATTGCAGACGGTGGCGCGGAAGGCATCGGCAACCTGTTAGGCCGGCTTCGGGAACTCGCCGAGCAATCAGCCAGTGGAATTCTTGGCTCAAATGAGCGGTCCTTCCTTGATCAGGAATTTGTGGCTCTCCGCTCTGAAATCGATCGAATTTCCTCTGTAACCGAGTTTAACGGAGTAAAACTCTTGAGCGGAACAACGAATGACTCCTTGAGCATTCAAATCGGTTTCCGGAGTTCAGCGAATGATACGCTAGCGATCAACCTCAATGATTTACACGTGGGTGCGTTAAACCTAACCACGACCAATGTGTCGACTTCTGGCAATGCCTTAGACGCACTGTCCAACATCGACAGTGCGATTAGTGCCGTGGCGTCTGCTCGAGCAAATATCGGGTCCTTGCAAAACAGGATTGATGCGGCAGTTGGGAATCTGCAGGTTGCCGGAGAAAATATCACGGCAGCGGAATCACGGATTCGTGATGCTGATATTGCCTTCGAATCAGCAAAGTTCGTCCGGAACCAAATATTGGTTCAGGCCGGCACATCAATTTTGGCCCAAGCCAATACGTTACCTCAGCAGGCTCTAGCTTTACTGCGGTAAACAGTCAAAAGGAGAAACCGGGTCAAATTCCCGGTTTCTCCTTTAAGGAAAAAGGGGGGAACCCACGATGATTTCCACACTTTCTGACAGCGCCTCCTTCATAACGGTCTCAGTTGGAAATGAGATTCGCGTGAGGGATGGACAGAAGCCCGTAACGGGAGATGTCCAGCGAATATCGGCAAAACCTCCACCAGTTTTTGCCACGAAATCTCCCGAGGATACGACGGTCAAGGATCCATTGACGAAAGATCAGGTGCAAGCGACCGTGGCTCGCCTCCAGGAAACATTGAAACAGGTTGATCCTCGGATTGAGATCTCTCTGGAAAAGGATATTAATCAGGTGATTTTTCGGGTGGTAGATAAAGAAACGGGTGAGCTTATCCGACAAATACCCTCAGAGAAGGCGGTAGAACTCGCACGGTTGTTCTCGGGACATTCCGGATTGTTAGTGGAAGAGAACATATAATCTCCGTGTCAATCTCATGGCCATTCAGAACCCAGAGTCCGTGCCTATGAGAGACCGAAAATTTGCGTCAGGTGGATTAGAATCTGTCGTGTTGTCAAAGGATAGAAAATGACGGAAGGAATGTCGGATGGCCATTAGTGTTGGTGGGCTAGGGAACGGCATTGATTTTGGACCCGTTGTCGATGTCCTCATTAAAGCACAACGCATTCCGATCGATAACCTAACGCAACAAAAACTTCAGGCGTCAAAAAAACAGACTGATTTGGCTTTATTGGGTGGAAAGTTACTTAGTCTTCAAGGTTTAGCGAGTAGTCTTCGCACCCGGGCCAGTTTCAATAAAAACCAGGTCAATGTCGCTTCTGCGAGTGCACAGCCTCCTTTATCTGCGAGTGCATCTTCCACGGCGGCGCCTGGAACCTATCAGGTGACTGTGAATCAGTTGGCTTCTGCCCATCAGATTATTTCGAAGGCCTCCACAGCAGTTTCATCCACCGATACGGACATTGTCGGTGGTGCATCCGGCACGTTTCAATTTCAGGCGGGTACTGGCCCGATTCAAACGGTGAATCTTGATAGCACAGGTACATTGGACGATTTGAGGGCCGCAATTAATGATCTTGGTGCCGGAGTGAGCGCTTCGATTTTGAATACAGGCAGTGAAACCACGCCGCAATATCGTCTAGTGCTATCGGCAAATGAGACTGGGCTGGATCACGCTATTTCGATTGTGGCTGATGACACCACCTTAGATGCTGTCACTGCCGGAGTGGATACCTTTCAGGCTGCTCAAGATTCCGAAGTCGTATTAGGGGGGACGGACATCGGAGCCGGGACGACAGCCATTACCATTAACCGATCGACTAATACGCTTACCGATGTTGTGGCTGGCCTCAGCCTTAACCTTCAAGCTGTAGATAGTAAACCTGTCACGATTTCAGTGAGTCCGGATAATGAAGCTGTCAAGGGAGCCATCTCAGAATTTGTCAAGGGGTACAATGATATCGTGACGTTTGTTAATGAACGGACGTTTTATAATACAGAAACGAAGGAACGAGGAATTTTCGTTGGCGAAAGTTTGGCTCGAAATGTTCTTGACCGAATCAGGGAGTCCGTATTTTCCCAAGTCAGTGGTTTGACAACCTATACCGGCGCTTCTCAAATTGGCTTTGAAACGGAACCAACCGATGGGACCATTAAATTGAATGAGGCGACATTGGATTCGGCTTTGAGTACAAATTTTTCGGCCGTGCGTGACTTGTTTGTGAAGAATACCACCACTGGGTCCAATGGCATTGCGGATTTGGCCGTGAATGCCATTGATGGATTAGATAATATTGACACTGGTTCCCTCACGCGCCGCCAAAATGCCTTAACGAATCAAGTGAAAAATCTTACGCAACAAATTTCCACAAAAGAAGATGCCTCGTCCCGTTATGAAGAACAGCAACGGTTGAAATTTGCGAGGTTAGATGGATTGTTGGCCAAATTGCAAAGTCAATTAAAACAATTGCAGAACGCATTCCCGTAGACTAACGGGTAACGAGAGGATGGTCGTATAATGGTTGGTGCTCAGGCCTACGCAAACACGCAAATCCAAACTGCGTCCAATGTTCAAGTGATTGTGTTGTTGTATGATGGGGCTATTTCTTCTATGAAGCTCGCACAGGAGGGAATGGCCACCTTGAATTATCAGGATAAGTCCCGATTTCTCGATCGGGCCCTTCGTGTGATCGGGGAATTGTCGGCCTCACTTAATCTTGAAGATGGCGGGCTAATCGCCAAGGATTTACGCCGTCTGTATGAATACATTCAATTTGAATTGACTCAAGCCAACTTAAAAAATGAACCCCGTCGCTTAGAAGGCCCTATCCGTTGCCTTTCTCTTATTCGAGAAGCTTGGGTGGATTTGGCTGTTCAAGGAACCAAGCCTCAGGCGGTCGGGATCTAAACACCGGTGTGTTATGCCTGAAGTTAACTATCTTGTTGAACAGCTCACCCAAGATGCTATTGAGGCAGCCCGACATGGTCAATGGGATCAAGTCATTGCTCTCTATGATCAGCGCCTGTCCCAAGGACCACAATCATTCCTTTCTTTAGATACGATCCAAGTCCTAATGGAATCTGACCAATGGCTCATTACCAGGGTTAAAGAAGTCCAAGCGGCGATCAACCAACATCTGAATGATATTCAGGATCATCGCCGCAAGTTAGGGATTCTAAAAAGGCAGTGGGGAGAAGATTCGACGACCCCGGTCCGACACCTTCTGACCATTTGAATGTAGAGGGGGATGTTTGAGGGTTTTCCGTGCGCTGCACCATAGGATTTTCGACAAGGATCCAACTCCAATATCTGTGCCTGACATGACTGTTTTCCTACGTCACTATTTTGACGAACAGAGTCAAGGTACTCCTAATGCTTAGAGGAAAATTTCCCCATGTTTCCTTCTATCCTACATTTCTCTGGGGAAACAGCCGAAAGGGAACGACATGATGACTCAACAATCGGCATCCTCTGTAAACACTTCTTTGTCTGTTTTGGTAGATGATTCTGCACAAAATGGGAAATTATTGCATTCGCTCTCCAATAAATTGCTTCCCAT
>JACDDF010000622.1 GCA_013817135.1 Nitrospirales bacterium | reverse complement strand
ACAGTTCCAATCCTGTTCGAGGTCTCCAAACCCGCCACTTGGCATCCAGTTCGAAGAATTTCTGATATCGGCCATACAGTTTGTATCGCTCGGGAAAATCCGGTTGGGTTGTCCCGAAGCGGAATGCCATGCGCTCCATTGAAGTATAAAACTCCATCTTTTGTCCCCGGATGGATGTCCTGCTTCGCAGGCCGAGGTCAAATTCTAAAAAACACTTTCCTTCCAACCACCACATTGCCGTCCTTAATGTGATTAAAAAGGCTTCTTCCCATCAAAGCCAATGCTGATTTCTTCTTGGATTCTTCAGCAAGTCAAAATTTTAAACCTATCAAAAGGATCTGGAAAATTTTGTAGGCGGTAAGGATAAAAGCTGTTTATAAATACCCACACCAATGGCGGACCTTCTATTGTCAATTTTCCAATCTATTATCTATCTATTGCATTTAGGCCAGAATTTATCAGATTTGTCAGGATTTCCCCTATTCCTACTTCATTCCGTTTAATGGTTTACTTACTAAGAAGATCGCGAGAAAGCGAGTCCAAGTGGAAATGATTAATTCGGGAAGCGAGCGATGGATCCTTTAAGGCTGCTGGGCAGCCTAGCCGTCATCATCGGGATGATCGGCGTCATTGTTTAAATCGGGGTTGGGGGTGAGTTCCCCGCCGCTTGCGGAGTAACACGGGCGAGTGAGCAAAAATGTACATAAAGGTCATAATGTTACCGTCCTGCTGTACCATCTGGTTTTTCCCGCAAAGTATCGGCGAGCTGTGTTTGATCAAAAGGTGGACGGAGTTGTGAAGGCGGTTTGCCTGGAGATTGAAAAGCGCTACCAGGTCAAGTTTCTGGAAATTGGCGTGGATAGGGATCATGTTCATTTCTTAAGTTCAGACGATCCCAGCCTACAGTGTGACGAGGCTAGTGACTATACTAAAGAGCGTGAGGGCTAGAGAAGTATTTCGACAATGTCCCCAAGTCAAGAAACAGCTTTGGGGCGGGGAGTTTTGGAGGGATGGGTATTTTGCGAGTACGGTGGGGAAACATGGCAACGAGCAGATGATAGCGACATATGTCAAAGAGCAGGGTGCTACATATACCCGGTTACACGAAGATAGACAACTCACACTCTTTTTATACACCGGTTCCACGGGACTTCACAAAAGGGGTCTTCAAGTTCCGGTCGACGCAGGGCAAGGATTCCCTGCCCACCGATGTGGATTTATACAGCACAATTACACACGGGCTCTGGGGGACTGCGATGCCCTCCTGGCAGGAGATTTCTGCCAACGAACGGTTGGCTGTGATCCAATATATCAAGACGTTTTCGGATCGCTGGGAAAAGGAAGCAGTTGGACGGACCATTGCCATGCCTCCTGAACCGCCGATCACCATAGATTCATTGGAAAAAGGTCAGAAGCTCTTCACCGGCAATTGTATGATCTGCCATGGGCAAAAAGGGGAGGGTGACGGTCCGATGGTCCCCGTATTAAAAGATATCTGGGACGCGCCTGTGGTTCCAGCCAATTTCACGCTTCCGGCCGGAATGCCGGGTGGAGTCAAACTTGGGCACAATAGTGAACACCTTTTTAAATCCGTCATGACCGGTATAGGGGGAACTCCCATGCCTGTATTTGAAGAACATCTCAAGCCGGGGGAAATCTGGGATATTGTTCACTATGTTCAGTCGTTACGGGTGAAGGCTCACCAAGCCGAACTGGTCGAGGCCGGTCTTAAAGAGTCCGATATAGAGGATGCACGCAAAGCGATCTGGGCCGTCCTGTCGCCGGCAGCTCGTCGAGGAGATCTTGATGTCGAGACCTTGCAAGCGCGAAGGTCTTCCCAGGAATCTCAAACCGAAACACATCCGTAATTTTCATAAAGGAATTCGATATGAAAGAGCCGGAAAAAGACAAAAAGACGGAGGATGGAAGTGATAAGTCCTACCTGTACCGGCATGCCGGCATTCGAGAGCGAGAGGGAGGGATCCCGCTCTGGCTCATGCTCGTGTGTATCGGCCTGATCGTTTGGAGCGTCTATTACACGATTCGGTACTGGAGTGAAAGCTAAGGCAGGGTTGTCTGTGTGGAACCTAATTGGCAGGGGTTCGACGTCCAGACGATACTTCATAGGGAGGTGGCCGGTGCTCATCTTGACTTGTATGAGACGCGAGAGAGAACTCACCTGCTCAATGGTTCGATTTCAATTGAAT
>JACDDF010000061.1 GCA_013817135.1 Nitrospirales bacterium | reverse complement strand
GTGATATTAAGTGCTGGACAAGGAAAACGGTTACTCCCGCATACAGCCGATAAACCCAAATGTACCGTTCCGGTCAATGGACAACCAATTGTGAAATGGCAAATTCAGGAACTTCTTCGCCTGGGAATTGATTCCATTCACATTGTGGTAGGGTTTGGGGCTGAGAAGGTCGAAGCTCTTCTGGCTGACAATATCGCCTCCGGTTCTGTCCGCACCATCTATAATCCATTTTTTGCCATGGCAGATAATTTGATGAGTTGTTGGGCGGCCCGAAACGATATGACCCAGGATTTTCTATTAATTAATGGGGACACCCTATTTGAATCAGCGGTACTACAAGGTCTGCTGCAGGCCCCCTCTACTCCCATTACCTTAGTGACCGATGAGAAAGTTCGCTACGATGCTGACGATATGAAAGTCATCGTCCGTGGCACACATTTGGATCGAATTGGCAAAACCCTGCCAATCGAACACGTGAACGGAGAGTCCATCGGCATGATCCGATTTCAGGGCAATGGACCTAAAATCTTTCTTTCAACGTTAGACCAACGAATTCGTAAACCCGAGGCGCTCAAGCAATGGTACTTATCACTCCTCGACGAATTAGCCCAACAGGGTCATGTGTCGACTTTTTGCATTAAGGGGTTGAATTGGGCCGAGATCGATAATCCATCCGACTTAGACCATGCTGAACGTCTGTTCAAAATTCATCCCTCGTGAAATGGGGCTCCATCGATTTTTTACTTTAGGTGATTGTCGCGGAAGACGCCCATGCCAATCCCTCCATGATTAGCCCAGAGCCACGCCCTTCTCCATGCCTTCCTGTCGTTTCGCCAAGATTGCTTCCGCTAAGGCAAGATCCTCGGGAGTGTCTACATCAATAGCCGCTTCGGGAAACGGAAGCAGCACTTCTTGCACATGAAGATTGAGCTTCCGCCCAAGCCGATTCAAAGCTTCTGCAAGCGACAACCAACCAAGTATATAGCGGACCAGGGCCAGCCCCCCAAGGGTTCGAATCAGGCGAAGGGGATGCTTGCGCTCACGCTCAATCTGGCTCCAAAACTCCACCATTCGCTTAGCCTTTGGGGTACGAAGAACGAAGAGATTACACCCACAAAACCCTCCGCCCGTGAGTCGTGTGACCGTTCGCTTAGATTGAGGGTATGACGCCACAACAGAGGAATACGGCACCAGCCCCACGGCCACATCCATCTGTTTTTCCTGCGCCGCATGGAGAAAATAATCAACCATCTCCGCCGTTAACAAGGCATGGTCCGCCGTCGTGACCAGGACAGGGAATTCATGAGGATGTTCCTCTAAAAACCTCGCAACACTGAGACTCGGACCTTGTTGAGGTTCCACCCACTGCACCGCTCCCGACTCAATCAATGTCCCTAGAAACGGATTATCTTGTACCGTTTCCCATGAAGGCCCGCATAAAATTTTTTTCCCCACAGTGTGCGACTGGTCTAACGTCTGCAATACACGGGAAATCATAGGTTCCCCACCCACCTTTGCCAGAACCTTAGTTGATACCCCTGCCATCTGGGCAACTGGATCTCGACCGGTTCGGGCACCAGCTAATACCAGGGCCGTCACAGGTAGGTGGTCAAGCTCCATATGGCTACACGAAACAGATATCGGCAATCATTGAAGATGCTTCTCATAAATTCTATACGTCTTGTATGGTTCGGCTCCGAGAGATTCTAGAATGTGACGCATGCGTTTATTCTCTTCCAAAATCCAGGACAATTCGACATGCTGAATTCGGGCTCGAAGCACTGCCTCCCTCACCGCCTCAATTAAACCATAGGCCATCGCCGCACCCATCGGACTGGATTGAAATCGTTTACGCACTCCCATGAGGGCAACCCGACCCGACCGGGGATAAGACGCTTTCAACCGCCATAAGATTTTTAGCCAACCCCATGGAAACAGATGCCCATTCAGATCTCGAATGACCTCATGGATATTGGGAAAGGCAACCAACATCGCCATTGGTTCTCCATCGATTTCAGCGATCTGCACAAAATCATCTTTAACCAATAGCTTAAGCTGCTGTCCGATCTCGGCAAATTCTGCATCGGTAAACGGAAGAAATCCCCAATTATCTGACCAGGCCTCTTCGTAAATATCCTTGATAATCGCTAAATCCTCCTTCAGATACTTCCGCCGTAACGGACGAATATGCATCGAGGTTTTCGCTTTTTTGAGAAACAGAGAAACTCTAGGGGGAAAACTAAAATGTACTCCAATACGATAGGCCAGAAGATCCTGGGCCTTTTCATAGGCATTTTGTTCAACATGATGCGCGTAGTAAGGCCTGGCGTGGCCCATCATAATCATGGGCGGTGAATCAAATCCATCGACCAATAAACCACACTCCTGATTGATCGACATATTAAACGGCCCCCGAACATTCGTCATCCCCTGAGTCTGAAGCCAGGTTTCCACAGTCTGAAATAGCGAGTGAAAGATACTGGCCTCCTCCTCTGCTTCAAGCAAGCCAAAAAACCCCGTCTGATCCTGATAACGGCTGAGATGCAGGTCGTCAATCTGGGCGCAAATTCGACCAACGGGTTCCTGTCCGCGATAGGCCAGCCAACATTGCCAACGAGCATGCTGAAAATAGGGATTTTTCTGGGAAAAGGTATGGAGCCGTTCGACCAATAAAGGCGGAATCCAATGAGGATCTGAGTGGTACAACTTCCAGGGAAGGCGAATAAACTCTTTGAGACCGGCGCGGTCGGTGACCGGTTCAATACGAATCAAAACGCCTTTCCCCAGCCATCTTGGCGCACCACTCGCGTACAGGGAGTGCGGCCTCGTGAGGCGATGCGAGGGTCACGATTACGAATGTCCATGGGTCTCTTATGGCTTCTGTTCGGATAGTTGGGCCACCCAAGGATAGTGGGATCGTTCCTCATCCGCATAGCCCAGGTTGGAAACAGTCTGGCTGAACGGCACATCCTCAGCACTCCCATACTCACTACCGAAAATCCGGTCACAAAACAGACTCGTGATCCCAAAGTTTCCTTGTTCGTTATGAAAATGATGCAGTAAATGATGTCGCTTGATCCGCCGTAAAAACTTGATCTTGGGATTAACGCGCAGATGCTGCATGCAATGACAGAGTTCATACACCATAAAACACGCCAATCCTGTCGCAAAGGAAAGGGCCGCCCCTACCCAGCCTCCAACACTCATCCCAATAGGGAAGGTGACCACAACAATCGTAGGCAGGGTGGTCGAGCCTGCCCCAAACAACACTCGCAAATCATTGGAATCTTGGTGGTGATCATAGTGAATCCGTTTCCACAAGGCTGCCGTCCATGGCGACCGATACAGGTATCGCCCATGTAAAATAAACCGATGAACAGCATATTCCACGAAGGGATAAGCAAGCAGGGTCAGAACAATACTTCCTGCCACGCGAAGTGGAGAAACAGGGAAATAGTGGAAAAGGACGATGGCACCGACAATACTACAGGCCAATAACACCGCATATATTTGAATACTCGGGTATAGAACGTACGCCCACATCAGATCGCGAAACGTCATGCGATCAAGGAGATACTTTTCACGATACCATTGACTGGTTAACACCCTGGAACCTCCATCCCTTACCTCATTTGCCTGTTGTCCTCAATCCACCCCACACCTAAATCTTCAGGATTAACCCCTGTGGCAATTATAGAAGCCTTCGGAGGAAGCCACAAGAATAGACAACTGGAAACCGATACCTCCAATCAAAAAGCCTGAACGATTATAACGGAATGCATTGATTCCCTCACCAACGCCCAAAACCCTGGTTCAATCCTTTACGGGTTCAATGCCTAACATTGCCACATGATAATGTTGAAACCAGGTTCTGGCACAAAACCCGTGATATATTTCGATGTGTCGCTCGGAATGCCAACATAGGCCAATGGGGACGAGAGAGACTCATTGCCTCATAGACACAAGAATAACTCTTTGGGTATAAGAGCAGGCTCATGAACACCACGATGAAAAAATTTGGGTATCCCAATACCTGCCTCAAAGAGTTTTCCCAATGGGTTGTGCTCCTACGCCCCCAACAGGTGACCCTTGGCTCACTGGTATTAATTTGTCGAGAGGAGACCACAGCGTTTTCCCAAATTAGTGCCGATGCATTTAAAGAACTGCCAGGGATCATACGTGAGATTGAGACAAGTGTCTCACGCACATTTGGCTACAGCAAAATAAATTACCTCATGTTGATGATGGTTGACCCCGAGGTTCATTTTCATGTCATTCCCCGATATGACACGCCTCGATTATTTTCTCAACAGCAATTTCTTGACCATGGATGGCCTGGGCCACCTCTCCTTAAGAATCCAAATGACACATCAGAAGAGGTACACCAAAAAATTTTCAGTCACCTCAAAAACAACTGGATTCATGGAACTTCAATTTAGCCACAAATACTTAGATACTAGAATCAGGCTGTTGCAAAATAGACTCAAATTGCGGTTTTTTTGCTACAACTTAAACCGAATAGGAAATTTTACTTTCGCTTTTCCTTCGTTCTTCATCATTAATCAATAAATTGTCATGGCATTATAATTGCTTCCTTATTTAAATGCTCTTTAGCAAACCATTTGGAATAATACTGCCTTTAATCCTTGAGATAGAATGAACGCTACACCAACTCAGCACCAACTCAGACTTAAACATGGGAACTTCTCCACCCTTTCAGAGGCCCTTGATTATGCGGCTTCAGGAGAAACAGGCTGTAATTTTTACTCAGGGAGAGGCAAGCTCACCCACGTTCTGACATATGCCGGCCTGCAACAACAAGCTCAAAATCTAGCCAGAAGACTGAACGGATTAGATCTAGAGCGTGGCTCTCGGGTGGCCCTAATTGCTGATACCACCCCAGATTTCATTCGATTCTTTTTCGCCTGTCAGTATGCCGGGCTGGTTCCGGTTCCTCTCCCGATTTCGCTGCATTTAGGGGGGCATCAGGCATACGTCACCCAACTTAAACGGCTGCTCGAGAGCTGCCAAGCCTCTATCGCCATGGCACCTGAAGGCTTTTTGCCATATTTAGAGGAAGCAGCAACCGGGCTAGACCTGGTCCTCATTGGAGGTCCGGAAACATTCGCCTCATTGGAAGAAACTCATGGTCCGCTCAGCCCACTGGAGTCACAAGAATTAGCCTATATTCAATACACCTCTGGTAGCACGCGTTGGCCTAGAGGTGTCGAAGTCACTCAATCGGCCGTGATGACTAATCTTTCCGGAATCATTCAGCATGGCTTACAAGTTCAGCCTGGTGACCGTTGCGTCTCCTGGCTTCCCTTCTACCATGATATGGGACTGGTCGGATTCGTTCTTGGTCCAATCGCTTCACAGCTTTCGGTTGATTATTTGAGCACACGCGATTTTGCCATGCGCCCACGTCAGTGGCTGGAATTAATGACGAAGAGTCGGGCAACAATTTCATTCAGCCCTTCCTTTGGATACGAGCTCTGCGTGCGAAGACTTGGGGAAGATTTCAATGAACACTATGATCTCAGCTCTTGGCGAATCGCTGGCGCTGGAGCAGAAACAATTCGTGCCGATAGCCTCTCACGTTTTGCCAAAACCCTGAAGGCCAGCGGATTTAAGCCTGAAGCGTTTTTGGCCTGCTATGGGATGGCTGAATGCTCTTTGGCAATTAGTTTTGCTCCCTTGAACAAAGGTCTCGAGGTAGACAGAGTTGACGGAGATCAGCTCTCCAATAATAGATTAGCCATGCCCTTTTTCCAATTCTCGACTGATGACAACCAGGCTCGATGCAGCAAATTTGTGAATTGCGGAGTTCCTCTCCCTGGATATGAAGTTCAAATACGTAATAAGAACGGAGATGTCCTCGATGAGCGAGAAAGTGGAGTAATTTTTGTGCGTGGGGCAAGCACCATGACTGGATACTTTAATGATCCGGTCATGACGGAAGAGGTCCTTTCCCCCGATGGCTGGCTCAATACGGGCGACATCGGCTATTGGGTCAAAAACAGTCTCGTAATTATTGGCCGGTCCAAAGATATGATTATCATTAATGGACGGAATATCTGGCCTCAGGACTTAGAATTCATGGCAGAACAACAAGCAGAAGTCCGACCTGGTGATTCATCCGCTTTTTCCGTTTCCTCCCCGGACGGCCATGAGATCGCCATCATGGTTGTGCAATGCCGTGAAATGGATACTCAAAAACGGGAGGACTTGGTTCAGCGCCTACGATCCTTAGTTCACAAGGAGTTGTCTATTCCCTGCTATATTGAACTCATTCCTCCCAGGACACTTCCGCGTACATCATCTGGAAAACTTTCTCGATCTCGTGCCAAAGCGGACTTCCTCACTCGTATTCAGTGGGAAGAGGTCACTCCAATGCTGTCAACCATAGCCAGGTCTGCTTAAGACCGGACTATCCTTTCCTCACTCGTCCTCCACTATGGGTACTACCGTTGCCCTAACAGGGGCTTCCGGTTTCATTGGGGGAGTCATCGCTCAGCATTTAAAGAAAGCCGGGTGGCATGTGCGTGGCTTGGCTCGCTCTCCACGCCAAGCTCAAAAGCTCGAAAACCTCGGAATAGAACCGGTCCAATGCCAATTGGAAAATCCCGCCAGCCTTTTAGCCCTGGTCAAAGACTCGTTTGCTGTCATTCATTGTGCAGGTGCGATTCGCGGAATTAGCCGAGAGGACTTCTATCCGACCAATGTGATGGGAGTCTCTAATATGATTCAAGCCTGTCTCGCTCATTCCTCTCTCCCACGATTTGTTCTTCTCTCATCTCTCGCCGCTCGTGAGCCATCACTCTCACCCTATGCCTGGAGCAAATATGAAGGTGAAGCAGTCTTAACCCGTGAGGCGTGGGCATTGAAGTGGAGTATTTTTCGCCCACCTGCCGTCTATGGACCGCAAGACCGTGCGCTACTCCCACTTTTTACCATGTTACGCAAAGGAATTGGGATTCAACTTGGTCCTACCCAGGCCAAATTTTCCTTGATTCATGTTGATGATCTCGCCACCGCTATTCTTCATTGGCTAAAAAGCGGGGACCCACCCTCTCAGACTTTTGAGATTGATGATGGCTTCCCTGGGGGATATTCCTGGGAGGATGTCTTTCGTATTTCCAATCCTCGCCTTCACCTGTGCTTGCGTATTCCACCAAGCCTCCTAAAAATTGGAGGAAAAAGTAACGAAATATTTTCCCACCTCTTTGGATATACTCCTCTTTTCACCAGCGGGAAGGTTGCTGAACTCCTCCACCTCAATTGGGTCTGTGACAATACTCACGTGACTCAGACCCTCGGCTGGACTCCTCAAATCTCACTCAAAGAAGGCTTGCGCCGATTGTTCACATCGGATAGTCTCATGCCATCCCATAGGGATTAGTACAGAT
Organism: Nitrospirales bacterium; assembly: GCA_013817135.1. Lineage (GTDB taxonomy): Bacteria > Nitrospirota > Nitrospiria > Nitrospirales > UBA8639 > Nitrospira_E. The sequence continues at coordinate 1,342 of JACDDF010000061.1, read as the reverse complement.
CCGTCCTCCTCCCTCATCAAGAAGGCTATTATGATAAGTTATGCTGACATTCTACCCCAACTGTTCGACACCCTTAAGCCTTTTACCAAAGAGAACTTTCGGTTAAAAGAACAAACAGAGCTGGTTGCCGAGTTGGGATTAGATTCCTTGCAGGTCATGCAAGTTCTCTTGAAAATCGAGGATCACTTTGATATTTCCATCCCTCTGAACAATCTTCCCAATATCCGAACAGTTAAGGACCTAGGTGAAGAGATTGAGAAATTGCTGAAAGGGTAATCATGTCATTATTTGACAAATTTCTTCCTATTCAAGAAGCCAGAAATGAGTTGCTAAAAAGTGGAGTCAACCCGTTTCATGTCACTGTCGACAAGATCCTTTCACCAACAGAAGCCATCATCAACGGCCGAACGACTATTCTGGTTGGTACCAATAACTACTTAGGTTTAACCTTTCACCCTGACGCCATTCTGGCCGGCCAACAGGCTCTTGCTCAGGAAGGGACCGGCACAACGGGATCGAGGATGGCGAATGGATCTTTTGCGAGCCACAGGGAGCTTGAGAAAGCCATCGCGGAATTCTATGGTGCGCCTTATGCGATCGTTTTTTCCACGGGGTACCAAGCCAATCTTGGCGTCCTTTCTGCTCTTGCAGGCGCTGGGGATACCATATTAATGGATGGGGACTCTCATGCCAGCATTTATGATGGATGCAGGCTTGGAGGCGCAGAGATCATCCGGTTTAAGCATAATGACGTGGCAGACTTAGAAAAACGTCTCCGTCGATTGGGGGAGAGAAGTCATCGGACCTTAATTGTCGTCGAGGGCATTTATAGCATGCTGGGAGATCGAGCTCCTCTGGCCGAGATCGTCGAAGTGAAGAAAAAATATGGGGCCACCCTGATCGTTGACGAAGCCCATTCGTTGGGCATACTCGGCCAACATGGACGAGGCTTGGCCGAGGAAACAGGCGTCGAACAGGACGTCGATTGCATCGTCGGAACATTCAGCAAAAGCTTGGGCTCGACAGGCGGATTCGGTATTAGTTCTCATCCAGAGTTCGAGTTAATCCGCTATACCAGTCGTCCCTATATTTTTACGGCCTCCCCATGTCCATCTGTTGTCGCTTCCACACGGGCAACCATTCGGATTATCCAGACTCACCCCGAACTTCGCCAACAGCTATGGACGAATTCAGAGCATTTGTATGAGGGATTAATAAAGAGTGGGTATACGCTTGGGGCAGAGGTCGGACCGATTATGGCCGCGATGATTCCTACCAGAGAATTGGCGCTTGCTATGTGGCAACAACTCCTGGAAAATGGCATTTATGTCAACCTCATGAT
>JACDDF010000060.1 GCA_013817135.1 Nitrospirales bacterium | reverse complement strand
GGTGAATTTGATTCCGTTTAATGAGTTTCCGGGAAACCCGTTTCGGCGGCCGTCATCAGGTGTGGTTGATGCCTTTCAAGGTATTGTCAGAAATAAAGGACTGGATGTGTTTCTCCGAAAAAGCCGGGGAGCCGATGTGTTGGGGGCTTGTGGCCAATTAGGTCGATCAGCTTCTGAGGTCTTAAATCAGTCGATCACGAACAAGAAAAGGAGTCTCCCTCTCTATGCTCAGCCTTGAACCAACTCTGCAGGGGAAGTATGAGGCCTTGCAAGAACTCTTTTGCCATATGGGATCGGTGGTGGTCGCATTTTCGGGCGGGGTCGATAGCACACTCGTATTAAAAGTTGGCTTTGACATACTTGGGGCTCAGGTCAAAGCCGTGACGGCGGTTTCGCCAACATTTCCGGCATTGGAAGTGGAAGAGGTTAAAGGATTAAGTGCAGCGATCGGCGCACCTTTGCAATTGGTAGAGACGGATCAGTTGCAAATTGAGTCATTTGTCAAAAATGATGCAACCCGATGTTTTCATTGCAAGACGGATTTATACCGGTTGCTTTCCAGTCTTCGGGATGCAGTGGGGTTCCATACCATTGTGGACGGGACCAATGTGGATGACTTGGGTGAAGATCGTCCCGGCATTAATGCGGCCAGACAACTAGGCGTGCGGAGTCCTTTAGTCGAAGCGGGACTCAGTAAGGCGGATATTCGGGAATTGGCCAAAGGTTTGGGGCTCGCCAATTGGAATAAGCCGGCCGCCGCCTGTTTGTCTTCACGAATTACCCGTGGGCTCCCCATTACGAAGGCCTATCTTTCCCGTGTAGAGCAGGCCGAGGCCTTTTTGGTTGCTCAAGGGATAACGCAGGTGCGGGTTCGCCTTCACGGCGATTTGGCGAGAATCGAGATTGAGCCGACGCAAATGGGAATTCTGATGGAAGAACCCGGAAGATCCCGGTTAGTGGAGCAGTTTAAAAAACTGGGATTTCAAACGATCACACTTGACTTGGAAGGGTATCGGGCCGGAGGAGGGAATCTTCCCTCAAGGGATGTGTGAAAAAACATGCCATGAGTTGTACCGAATGGGCTGCCCGTGGGTGTTTCCGGTTGATTGTTTTTGTCTGTAATGTATTCATGAAAAAAGCATGAAAAAAGAGGGAAGTGATACTTCCCTCTTTTTTATTGTGCACGACGTTTTGATGGGAGCGGTCTTGGATAGAATGCCTCATGCGCTTGAGGCTATTCCGAGAGACCGGGGAAAGACTTAGTTTTTTGATTGGGCGGCGACTGCTGCCAGAGCTTCCTGTGCAAATCGCCGATGGTCGTCGTCCGATAAGCTTCGACCAATCACCTTCTCGGCAATCAAAAGGGCTAATTCAGCTGATTGAGTCTTGATATCTTGAATGGCCTTCCGCCGCTCACGATCAATGTCTTGCGTCGTTTCCTCTTTAATCCTCTGTGATTCCGCACGAAGCCGTTGCTCGTTTTCGTCAAGCAGTCGTTGAGCCTGTTGCTTGGCCTCTGTCAGGATCGTTTCCACTTCTTTGGCAGCCAACTGAAGCTTGGCTTCGTATTCCTTAAGCTTTCGCTCTGCTGCAACCCGGTTCTGCTCAGCCTGGTCGAGGCTATCTCTGATCTTTCGCTCCCGGGTTTCCAATGTTTCCAGGATCGGGGGCAGGGCATACTTATAGAGCACCCATAGAAGAATCCCAAATGACAGGAGTTCCCAGAATATCAGTGACGAAAAGAAATGTGAGTCAAATTGTGGCATAGGTCAGGAGCCCTTTATCCTTTGCCCATGATGATAAAGGCGATGACCAGTCCGTAGAGCGCGATGGCTTCGACCAAGGCAAACCCGATCCACATATACTTGCCGACACGGGCTTCTGCCTCTGGTTGACGGGCAACCGCCTCAATCATTTTTCCAAAAATATACCCGATGCCGATCCCGGCACCCGCAAAGCCTGAGGCCGCTAGGCCCATTCCCAAAAGTGCTGCTGCTGCAGAATCCATTGTAGTGTTGTCCTCCCAGTTTAAAAGGGACTAATTGTAAACGTTCTCTTATCGTTTCGTTCGAGCGTGAGTTAGTGCATATGCATCGCGTCGCCAATGTAAACGCAGGTTAAAACCGTAAAAATATAAGCTTGAATAAAGGCAATCCCGACTTCTAAGCCATAGAGTGCGATGGTAAATGAAAAAGGCAGCCACCCGATTATTAGGCCGCCTGCAATGGTAAGACCGAACAATACGCCAAGAATGACATGTCCGGCAGTCATATTGGCAAATAACCTGACGGCCAGAGAGATCGGTCTAGCCAATTGGCTGATTAATTCAATGGGAATCATTAGGGGGAGTAGCCACCCTGGTGTACCAGGAGGAACAAGTATCCCAAAGAATTTAGCGCCATGGAGTTGGAATCCTATGATAAGACTGAGGAGATAGACGCCCACAGCGAACACCCCTGTCACAATAATTTGGCTGGTAATCGTATAGGATCCAGGTATGAGACCGACCAGGTTTGAAAATAAGATAAACAAAAAGAGGGCACTGATGAGGGGAAAATATCGCATCCCGGAGGCCCCCATCGTGTCGTGGATAATCCCGCGAATGAAGTCGACCAGCAACTCCGCAAGACTTTGGAGTTTAGAAGGCACGAGTGCCCTTGCGCCACCCGCCTTCATTAACAAGAGTGTAACAAGTCCCACCACGACCCACATCATCAAGACGGCCTTATTGACAGAAACGTCAAGACCGAAAAGGGAAAGCGGGAGAAAGTTATGAAGCTCGAAGGGATGTAACGGATCTTCCAAAACTAAACCTTGTGTCTAGCGACTCATTGTTTCCAACGCTGAGCTGCACGGTATGCGTTGCGAACCCCAGCGATTAATCCCAGCACCAGTCCTAACGCCACACCCCACGGTGCGGTATCCAACACATACGAATCAATTAACCAACCAAGGAATCCACCGACGATAAGGGCGGCAAGAAGGTCCGTCCCCACTCGCATTGCCTGTCCCAGCCCCGCAAACATTGGATCCTGAGAAGGTGCCATTATTTCAATCGGCAAGGCGAGTCGTTGAAAGGGGACACATTCAAGCAAAAAATCACGAATCATGTCAAGCAACAAAGGTCCCATTCTTCAATATCGGTATGGTAAGGTACGTTTAATCAAGGCGGAGAATCATGAAGTCTCCTCGCTGGTTCAGTCCCGGTTCTTAATATTTAGGCCGACATTATGATGATGAAGCGGTTGGTGTCCCTCCTGGTCCTGGCAATTGCAGCGAATTGGAATCCTGTGTGGGCCACTTCATCAGGGATTGATGATTTGCCGGATTTAACGGATGGGGTGGTGCCAGTTGTTCAATATAAGCAGCTCGACCCCTTCTCCGGAAAAGATATCTTAACGTCAGTGAGTGAAGTTGAATATACGGTGAAGGTCAAAAACCAAACGGGCGATCCGTTAATTGCAGATTCCTTGATCCTGGTAGTGGATTCTGTTCTGGAAATTTCCGGGAAAGAGATCTCCAACCGAATCAAAATCGAAGGATCCGATGGGATGACCGGGGATGGAAAACATTTTTTTAGGATTCCCGGTCAACGTAAGGATCTTCCACCCTATGGTGAGAGTGAGGCGGTCACCATACGGCTGACGAATCCTGATTTTCTTCGATTTTATCCACCTACTGTACGGGTTCGCGGGATCCGACGCTCCTCTGAAAAAGCCGCCAAAGATCTGCTCGATAACCTGGTGCAAGAGGGGTTGTTGTCTCCCGAAGACGCCATGCGTGCGTTAGAAAATCCTTCATCAGGTAGTCCTTAACCCTTGTCCGCCATTCCCAAGCATGCCGAACGAGGAGCTCATTCCTCGCTTCATTCGACTTCGTGTTTTCCCCTTATTCAGCATTGCTCCCCTGCTTTTGATGATCCCTTTGATCTCTTTAGCCGGGTGACCGGTTATGCCCCGCATTCATTTTTCATGGAGCATGATGCCGTCCAAGAAGGGGTGGCGCGCCGTTTTTCTTATTTGGGGTGCAATCCCTATCGTGTGATCCGGGGGAAGGGCCACATGTATGAAACGGTTTCGGTAGATAAGAAAGAAAAGCACATCGGGGATCCATACGCGTTGTTGCAGCGTACCCTCGCGGGGCAGACTGCCGGTTCGGGGCACCAATTCCCGCCTTTCCAGGGAGGAGCGATCGGCTGTTTCAGCTACGACCTTGTCCGTATGTTTGAGGTTCTACCAGAGCGTCTACAGGATGATCTGCATTTTCCTGACCTGTACTTTCTGTTTGTCGAGATCTTTGTGGTAGTGGATCATCAGACTCCGGGGGTTTGGCTGATATTTGCGCCTTCGCCAGAGCGATTGGCGGGCGAAAGCTGGGATCACTTGTATCGCGAAGGGCAGGCGCGTTTGTCTGATCTGCAAGCCAAAGTAATGATCCCTGAGAATCTTCCAACCAAGTTGCACTCCGCCATGTCCTCGCTTCGCATAGAGGGTGAGCAATCGTCGTTGGAGTACATGGATCGCGTGCGTGCCTGCAAGCATTTCATTGCTGCCGGAGATATTTATCAGGCTAATCTCTCTCATCGATTCCGGGTTGAGGGAGTGACTCATGGTTTTGCAAGCCAAGCCGAAGCCGGAGCCGACGTATATCGGCAATTGCGGAAGGTCAATCCCTCTCCGCATTCGGCCTTCCTCGTGTTGGAGTCTGATGTCATCGTATGTAATTCCCCTGAACGATTAGTACGGCTTTCAGGGGGATGTGCGGATATGCGTCCTATTGCGGGCACCAGGTCTCGAGACATAGAGCCTCAAGTTGATCGACAGTTGGCGGAAGATCTGTTGTCTTGTCCCAAGGAACGGGCGGAGCATCTCATGTTGGTTGATTTGGCTCGAAATGACCTGGGGCGGGTGTGCGACTATGGGTCCGTTCGAGTCAATGAGTTGATGACCGTGGAACGATATTCACATGTCATGCATCTGGTCTCCCAGGTTTCAGGTCGGTTGCGGGACTCCTCCCATGGTTTCGACCTCATTCGAGCCACGTTTCCTGGAGGAACGATTACCGGAGTGCCTAAAGTCCATTGCATGGAACTGATCGAACAGCTTGAGCCCGTTCGTCGGGGAATTTACACCGGGTCGATTGGGTTTATTGGGTGGAATGGGAATCTTGACTTGAATATTGCCATTCGCACGTTATGGCTCACGGCAGGACAGGGATATCTCCAGGTGGGAGCGGGGATTGTGGCTGATTCCGACCCTGAACGGGAGTATAAGGAAACCCTCCAAAAAGCCGAAGCTTTTTTCCAGGTTCTGAAAGGGAATCACTGACTACGAAACGGGTATAAGAGATGTGGATCTTTCTCAACGATCAGTTTGTGAAAAAAGAGCATGCTCGAATTTCGGTCTTTGACCATGGGTTTTTATATGGGGACGGTGTCTATGAAACCCTCCGTATCTACCAGGGGAGAGTTTTTTTATTAGAACGGCATTTGGCACGACTTCGACGATCCTGTGATCTGATCGGCCTTATTCTTCCGATCCAGGATGAGGCTTGGGAGGCCATCATTACCGAAATGTTGATACGAAATGAACTTGAGGATGCCAGTTTCCGCATCACGATTTCTCGAGGAGAAGGGGAGCTTGGGATTGACCCTGGTCTTTGTCCCCGCCCGACTATTGTTGTGATGGCGAGGTCTGTAGTGACCTATCCTGCTCATATGCGAGAGCAGGGAGTGCGGGTGCAACTCGTCTCAGTTCGGCGGAATCCTGAATCTGCCCAATCCCCTCAAATTAAGTCGCTGAGTTTTCTCAATAATATTCTGGCCAAGCAGGAAGCCTTACAGGCAGGAGCGTTTGATGCCCTGATGTTGAATATGGATGGGCATGTGACGGAATGTACGACGAGCAATATCTTTTTTGTGGCCAACCACCGACTATATACTCCTTCTGTTGCTTGCGGAATTCTGGAGGGGATCACTCGAGAAGTGGTGATCGCCCTAGCCAGGGAATTGAAAATTGACGTGGAAGAAGGGGCGTATTCGCCGGTGGACGTACTTCAAGCGGATGAATGCTTTATGACGAACACAGGCCTCGAAGTGATGGCGGTCTCGAAAATTGGGGAAGATTCTATTGGCCAAGGAAGATGTGGGAATATCACGATGACCTTATGGAAGGCTTTCCAGGAAAACTTGGAAAGATGGTTGGGACCGGTTATCACGCGCCCTCAATAGTCATAACATTCAATCCCTTGTGGTTTTTCTTGTATTCTTCGGGGTAACCGCAGTGGGTTTGGCATCAATTTCCTGTTGACCCCGGCTATGAGCTTTCCAGGCTAATCCTTTATGGAACGGAAAATCTTCACGAAAATGGGCCCCCACACTATTGGCTCGCCAAAGTGCAGCTTCCGTAATGCATTGTCCAACCAGAACCATATTCCGTGTTTCTAATCCTGGCCGGCTCCATGGAGCAGCCGACAGCTTTTGGGACCACTGCTGAACCTGATCGACGGTTTTCTTTAATGAGTTCCCCGTTCGCACCAATCCGACTTTAGACCACATCAAACGCCGTAAAGAGTTTCTGATTTTTTCCACATCTTGAGTGGACATCTTCCGGCCGCTGGGTTTTCGGAGGAGCGGAGAATTTGAAAAGTCTGGGCAAGAGCTGATCGTCGAACAAGAGGAAGCGGCTTGGGCTGCCCGATAGCCAAAGACCAGACCTTCCAGCAAAGAATTACTCGCGAGTCGATTGGCACCGTGAACTCCGGAGCAGGCCACTTCTCCTGCCGCAAACAGGCCTGGGATGGTGGAGGCTCCATCCAGATCGGTTTTGACGCCGCCCATAAAATAATGAGCACTGGGGGAAACAGGGATCCATTCCTCTGTAATGTCAATATCGTATCGTAAACAGGTCGAGTAGATGGTGGGAAACCGTTCTTTCAAAAATGTTGCCCCCAAATGAGTCACATCTAAATAGACATGGCGAGCTTTGGTTCGTTGCATTTCCGTCCAGATCGCCCGGGATACAATGTCCCTTGGTGCGAGTTCCTGGCTCCGATGATAGTTTTTCATGAAGCGTTCGCAGCGATTATTGCGTAAAATCCCTCCTTCTCCTCGAAGAGTTTCGGACAGCAGAAAAGGAGGACTGGACGGGAGATACAGGGCGGTTGGATGAAATTGGACGAATTCCATATCCTCCAGAATGGCACCCGCCCGATAAGCCATGGCAATGCCATCTCCGGTCGCATTGGCCGGATTGGTGGTTCGAGCATAGATCTGGCCGGCCCCCCCTGTGACTAAAAGCGTGGCGGGAGCACAGATGATCTTAAGACTCCCACTCAATTCATCAAGGATTAACGCTCCCCAGCATCGTCCGTCCTGGATGCACAACTCAACCGCAACATGATTGCCCATCCATGTCAGATTTTTCAGGGTTTGGGCTTTGACGCTGAGTGCGCGAACCATTTCGCTGCCAGTGGCATCCCCTCCGGCTCGTAACACTCGATGACGACTGTGGGCTCCTTCCCGGGTGAATGCTAGTTTGCCATCCACTGTGTCAAATTTAGCTCCCCATTCGATCAATTCATGAATACGAGAGGGGCCTTCTTCGACGAGAATTTTGGTGGCTGGCCGCGAACAGAGTTGATGCCCGGCTTTCAGGGTATCTGCCAAATGGAGAACAACGTCATCTTCTTCACTGAGCGCGACCGCTACGCCTCCTTGGGCGTAAAAAGAATTATTGTCTTGGGGCCCACCTTTGGCGACCATGGTGACTCGACCATATCGACTCAATTCAATTGCGGCTCGAAGGCCTGCCACCCCGGCGCCTAAAATCAGGAAATCCGTGGAAATCAAGTGAGAGGAATGGTGTGATGCGACAGCGGAAGGCATGAAAATGGTTGGAGCAGTGAAAAAGTTGATGGTTAAGAAGAAAAATTGAGACGGTGTGTCATGGCAAAGGGCAGGTCTCCTTCAATCCCCCGGAGCAGGATGACTTGATTGCCACTCCACAGCAGGATCCCATGACCGCTGGCTTGAGTGGGAGCTTCCTGAGGGGTGCGTTCCCAGTTGCCTTGCCAGGAGACATAGGCCGAAATGCGATCTCCATCAATCACCATGCGATCGATGGTCAGGTCCACCCGAATAGTGGAAAACGTGGCGAAGTCTTCTCGAACCTTGGTTTCTAAGAGATCAAGATTTTCAAGAGGAAGGAGTAATTCCTGGAAACCCGAAGCATCTCGATTGACATAGGCTTTTTCCAGTGCTTTGATGGCTTGCACCACTCGTTGGAATCGGGCGTGGTCCTCAGGGTATTTAGGGAGTTTTTTCGAACATCCTGATCCTGCGAGGGAAATAAGGATCGGAAAGCTTATTAAAAGCACAAAAAAATGGTTGTTCAAGAATCGGAGTAGAATCATGAAATTCTATAATGAGGAAGAATGCTGGAAGGGGTCAAGAGAATTCATAGAAAGTAGATGATTATTGTGTGAAGGAACAGGTATGATACGGATGGTTTCCTTGACACCTTTCCTGACCCTATGATAGGTAATCAGCCGGCAGTGGGGGACTTGTTTGCCAAGTTCGGGGAAAGACCTCTCCGAACCAAAATAGCAGAATCGAATTCACCCAGGAATGTACCTTTATGTCCAGTGTTGTCAAAAAGCGGAGGAAGAAAATGCGTAAGCATAAGCATAAAAAACTCCTTCGCCGAATGAAGTTTGCCAAACGTCGTAATTAATTTCCATAGGCGGGATGGTCAAGGGCTT
>JACDDF010000059.1 GCA_013817135.1 Nitrospirales bacterium | reverse complement strand
CTTTTCCCACTTTATCCATTGCCTCGGCGATCAGGTCACCAATGGTGTGATCGTTATTCGCGGAGATTGAACCGATTTGGGAAATTTCTTTTTTGGTCTGGCAGGGCTTGCTGATTTTTTTCAGTTCTTCAATTGCGACTTCAACGGCCTTGTCAATGCCTCGCTTAATTTCCATCGGATTGGCGCCTGCGGTGATATTCTTGACGCCTTCACGGTAAATCGCTTGTGCTAATACCGTCGCGGTGGTTGTTCCGTCACCTGCGATATCACTGGTTTTGCTTGCCACTTCCTTAACCAATTGGGCACCCATGTTTTCATAGGGATTTTTTAATTCGATTTCCTTGGCCACCGTTACGCCGTCTTTGGTGATCGTGGGGGCGCCAAACTTCTTATCGAGAATGGCATTTCGGCCTTTTGGTCCCAATGTCGTTTTTACGGCATCGGCTAATTGGTTCACTCCGCTCAAAATAGACGCACGTGCCTTTTCACTGTATTGCAACTGCTTAGCCATACAAATCCTCCTTAAAAATCATTTTTGTGATGTGGAATACAAATCAAGAAACTGGGTTCGAAATGGACGGCGGCGTTAATTTTCAAATACGCCCAAGATATCTTCTTCTTTTAAGATTAAACAATCATCATTCTCAACCTTGATTTTGGTTCCAGAATACTTGTCAAACAGCACTTGATCGCCAACCTTCACATTTTCAACATCAGGGCCTGCGGCTTCGATGGTGCCTCTTTGGGGTTTTTCACGAGCCGAGTCCGGTACGTAAATTCCCCCTGCAGTCCGTTCCAGTTCTTCAGTGTAGGCCACGAATACCCGGTCCCCTAAAGGACGGAATCCCTTGGAACTGCTTCCCTCTTTTGATTCCTTCTTTTCCTTCTCTTTTGTCTCTTTTGTGGCTGCCATGTCTGCCTCCTTTTTTGGTTATTGGCAAATTGAATGGAAAAATGGTGAGAACTGTAATCAACTATTGGGATTACGCACATCTGCCTGAATTTTCTATAGATGCGTCACCTTGAAAGGAAAGATAAGTCCGCTTGATTTGAAGTCAAGAGGGAAAGGCAAGATTTTCAACAAGGAAGAGTGCCGGACATGCCAACTTTAAGGAAAGCATACACTCGCAATCTGGTGGTAAACGGACTTTTATACGTATATAAACTTACAACACTATTTCCTGAGATGTTCAAAATCCTGAATATCTTTTTTCATAAGCTCTCGCAACTTTTTGATTATTTTGGCCTCAAGTTGACGAGTCCGCTCTTTGGTAATCATATATTTTCTACCTAAGTCTTCTAAGGTCACAGGAGATTCCGAGAGAAGTCGGTTGCGAAGTATGTCCTCCTCTCGCTCTGAAAGTGTTTGTGCAAATTCTGCCAACTTTTTTCGGAAGAGTCGTCGCAGCTGTGAGTCACCCAACTGATCATCAATGGCGGGTTGAGTAGAGGGAAGGAGGTCATGAAACGTGCCTTCCCCATCAGCGGTCATTGGCTGATCCAGGGAAAGTTCCCAACTTCCCAAGCGTTGATCCATTTCCACAACATCTCGTTCACGCACATTAAGGCGGTCCGCCAGTAATTTAGGATCGGGGAAATAGCCTTGTCGTTCCAATTTGGCTTTTTCGCGACGAAGATTGTAGAAAAGGCGTCGTTGTTCCTGGGTCGTGCCTATTTTGACAAGACGAAAATTATTGAGGAGATATCGCAGCACAAAGGCTCGAACCCACCAGGCCGCATAGGCATAAAAGCGAACATTTTTTGTAGGATCGAATTTCTTCATGGCCTGCAAAAGTCCGACATTTCCTTCCTGGATAAGGTCCATTTGATCAATTCCGGCAAGACCATATTCTGAGGCAATCGACACACACACACGCAGGTTAGCTAAAATTAATTTCACTGCAGATTCTCGTGTGCCTGCTGTCTGATATTCATGAAAGAGTTGAAGCTCTTCCTCTTTCGAAAGGAATGGGTACCGGCGGACTTCGGCTAAGTATCGACTGAGCGTTGTGGTCGGAGTAAGTGCGGTTGAGACCGAATCCCAGGTCGCCTTATTCTCGGATGCCTCTTCACTTTCGGGTTGGTTCTCCTGTTCCCTGGCTTCATCGAGGATTATTTCTTCATGGACCTCTTCGTTCGGCAGCTTAGAAGGAGAGTCTTTCGCCACAACGTCGATCACATCGGAAGTCCGCTTTTTTGATGATTTCTGTTTCATGCTTTGGCTTAATGATCAAGAAGGCAGGGTTCGCCACATTCTCCTGTTATTGTAATGAATTTTTCTTGGATCACCAAACACATTCACAAATTTTTCTAATTTCGAGGTAATAACCGGGTTTTCAGAAGTTCCCCCTCAGAGAAATATTGGCAATGTCAGGTAAAACTTTTTATAGTTGGGTCATGACAGCAGGCTTGAGACATGAAAAAAGAAAGGCATTTCCATGCTCTTGAAAGAATCATGTTGAAAGACGTTTTCCATTCACTTCGTTCCGGGCATTGGCCAACTCTCCTTGGTGCGTGGCTCCACTTTGAAGTAAGTTTTATGGTGTGGCTCCTTATTGGGGCCATGGGCATCGCCATATCTGAGGAATTTTCTCTCTCGGCCTCTCAAAAAGGTTTATTAGTCGGCATCCCATTGCTAGGCGGCGCATTACTTCGAATAATTGTCGGGCCGCTAGGAGACCGGTTAGGGGCTAAAGTTGTGGGATTGGGCATTCTGGGCTTGGAATGCATCGGGTTGCTGCTGGGATGGCTGGGAGGAACCAGCTTCGAGGCTATGCTGGGAATTGGCCTTTTTTTAGGATTTGCCGGGGCCAGCTTTGCGATTGCTCTGCCTCTGGCTAGCCAAGCCTATCCCTCAGCCCATCAAGGGTTGGCCATGGGAGTCGCAGGAATAGGAAATAGCGGCGTGCTCTTGGCTGCGTTTTTTGCCCCCCGCCTTGCGGAAGCACTTGGCTGGCATCAGGTTTTCGGCATTATGCTGCTACCTGTTATGGGGGCGGCTCTCATCTTTTTCTGGCTGGTTCCATCGGCTCCGGGAAGGAATAAAACCGACTCCTCAACAAAAGACAGCATTAGGGTACTTTTGCGAAAAGGACTTCAGGATCCAGTCATGTACTGGTTGTGTTTTTTATATGGGGTGACGTTCGGAGGGTTTGTGGGGCTTTCGAGTTACCTCCCGATTTTTTTTCATGATCAATTTCAAGTGGACATGGTAAAGGCTGGAACATTGACCGCCTTTTGCGCTTTAACGGGAAGTGGTGCCCGCCCTCTGGGAGGATTTCTTGCGGATCGGTTCGGGGGGTTAACCTTATTACAAGGGTTCTTTCTTCTAATAGCCGCCTTATGCCTTGCCTCAGGGGATCTTGATCATTTTGTCTTGACCTATACCATTATTCTCCTAATAATGTTTTGTTTAGGATTTGGAAATGGAGCCATTTTCCAGGTGGTTTCCAATCGATTTGAATCCATTATGGGAACGGCTTCCGGCTTTGTTGGTGCGGCAGGGGGTCTTGGAGGATTCCTCTTGCCGTCTGGGTTTGGATGGTTGAATGAAATAACCGGAACCTTCTCTTCTGGATTTTTCGTCCTGGGCCTGGTTTCAGGATTAGCAGGTATTAGTGTTATGATAGTCCAACGTTCGATCTGGTTAGGCAAGCCCAAATCCATTCCAGACCTTTAACCAGCTAAAGCTGAAACGTTTGACCGTCAAGTGAGTCACCCATGAAAGAAGAAACAGCTCCAATACACAAGCCTCAATTTCACACAATTGCCGAAACCTTACAGGATATTCAAGCTGGTAAATGCATCATCCTTGTTGACGATGAGGATCGGGAAAATGAGGGCGATCTGGTTATGGCTGCTGAAAAAGTCACGCCTGAACATATTAATTTTATGGCGAAATACGGCCGAGGATTAATTTGTCTGGCCCTCACACCCGACCGAGTTGAGGAGTTGAAACTTCCACCCCAGGCAAACGAAAATACCGCACCCTTCGGCACGGCTTTTACCGTATCAATTGACGCCGCCAAAAATATTACCACCGGAATCTCGGCCGCTGATCGAGCCACCACCATTCAGTTGGCCGTTGACCCAACCGCCAAGCCAAGCGACTTTGCAAGACCTGGGCACATTTTCCCATTAAAAGCCCATAAAGGCGGGGTATTACGTCGTGCCGGACAAACAGAAGGGTCTGTTGATCTTGCCCGCCTGGCTGGACTGTATCCCGCGGCAGTAATCTGTGAAATTATGAATGATGACGGCACAATGGCCCGGGTTCCTCACTTAATGGAATTTGCAAAACACCATGGCCTGAAAATCATCACAGTTAAAGATTTGATTCAATATCGGTTACATCGGGAGACGTTTGTGAAGCAGGTAGCCACAGCGAATCTCCCCACACGCTTTGGTCATTTTCAGTCAGTGGTTTTTGAAAACGAACTTGATGCCGGAACACACATCGCCCTCGTGAAAGGGGAGATCGATAACCTTCCAACGTTGGTACGAGTCCATTCGGGCTGCCTGACAGCTGATGTTTTTGGGTCTTTGCGGTGTGATTGCCGAGAACAACTGCATCGAGCAATGGAAATAATTGAACGCGAAGGCAAAGGGGTCCTGCTGTACTTAAATCAGGAGGGGCGGGGAATTGGACTCACCAATAAAATTCGGGCCTACCACCTTCAGGACCAGGGTAGTGATACAGTCGAAGCCAATTTGCAACTGGGGTTTAAGGCTGATTTGCGGGATTATGGAATTGGCGCCCAAATTTTAGTAAATTTAGGTCTCAAAAAAATCAGACTAATCACCAACAATCCCAGGAAAATTGTGGGGATCGAGGGCTATGGATTGGAAGTGGTCGAACGCGTGTCCATTGAGATTACGCCCCAGGAGTCAAATGTGCACTACTTACGCACGAAAAAAGCCAAATTAGGTCACCTCTTGAATAATGTGTAATGAGGCCTTGCGGTTCCCACTGGCAAGTGCTACACACTGATCGCGTCTCTCTCACTTTTAGTAATGAGGGACTGAGTCTCAAAGGAATTACTTAACTAGCATGGTGAATCAGGAGCGTCGTGGGGACGAGGTAGATTGTCAGGTAGCGATCGTGGTCAGTACCTTTAACGAGGTCGTGACCAGCCGGTTATTGGCTGCAGCTGAATCCACCTTAACCCAATTAGGAACCCCACCAGACCACAGGCAGGTCATTCGGGTTCCTGGGGCATTTGAGATTCCATTAATTGCAAAGACACTGGCTCAATCCCATCGATTTGATGCCGTTATCTGTTTAGGGGCAGTGATCCGCGGGGAAACGCCACATTTCGAATATATTTGTGCAGAGACAAGTCGCGGGATCGGCCAGGCATCTCTGGATACTGGAATTCCCATTATCTTCGGAGTCCTGACTACGGATACCGTTGCTCAGGCAATGGAACGTTCCGGGCCACCTGAACGGAATAAAGGGGCGGATGCAGCCAGAACGGCCCTTGAAATGGCCGTCTTAATGAAACGTTTGAGTAAGACCAGCATCCGCCAGTCTGGCTTTTTAAGAGAATCCACAACATCATGACTATGACAGTTCCATCAGGTACACCCCCAGCTAATCAGGCACAGGGTCGGCCATCCAGGCGCCTGGCCCGGCAGCTTGCGTTGCAAATGCTTTTCCAATATGAATTTCAAGATCAAAACCCATCATGGCAAGAAAAATTTTGGGCAAGTCAATCGGCTTCACCGGAAGTCCAAACATTTACCTCTAATCTCTTTCTTGGGGTTATTACGAATCAGCCTGAAATTGATCAAATTATTCGTGCCTTTGCCATCGACTGGTCCTT
This sequence comes from Nitrospirales bacterium, assembly GCA_013817135.1. Taxonomy (GTDB): domain Bacteria; phylum Nitrospirota; class Nitrospiria; order Nitrospirales; family UBA8639; genus Nitrospira_E. Next base: position 2,997 of record JACDDF010000059.1, on the reverse strand, counting down.
GCAACGGATGCCGGTCGTGGATAGGAATATCCTGAGGTGTTCCATTTACGAATTGTTATGGGAGCCAGATATTCCGGCCATGGTGACCATCAATGAAGCAGTTGAATTGGCTAAACTATTTGCGGATGATGAAGCCAGACGATTCGTCAATGGACTTTTAGACCATGTTCTCCGTGCTGAACCAAAGCTTGCCATCAAGCGAAGTCAAATTCAACAAAAAATTCCGTCGCCGGAATTCTCTGATCCACCACCTACCTCCTAATTGCCCTTTCCCATGATTGACCGCTACACGTTACCCCGTATGGGGGCCGTTTGGACTCAGACCCACAAATATGAGTTGTGGTTACAGGTCGAACTTGCCGTGTGCGAAGCCATGGAAAAGATGAGACAGATTCCTCTCGGCGTGGCAGCCCGCATTCGAAAAAAAGTCACGGTTAATCCTTTACGAATCGCGGCTATCGAACAAGTCACGAAACATGATGTTATTGCCTTCCTGGAATCAGTGGCGGAGCAGGCAGGGAATGACGGTCGATTTCTGCATGTTGGGCTCACCTCTTCGGACATCGTCGATACGTCTCTTTCGTTACAATTAGTGGAAGCCGCCCAATTGATTCGTGAGGATGTTAAAGTCTTGCTTGGCGCCTTGCGGGATTTGGCTTTTGCGCACCAGGATACCCTGATGGTGGGGCGTTCGCATGGTATTCATGGAGAGCCTATTTCCTTTGCATGGAAGGTGGCCATTTGGTATCAGGAGTTTCAACGGCAGCAACTCCGCTTAGAGGCGGCGTTCGTGGACATTGCTGTCGGCAAGCTTTCTGGGGCCATGGGAACATTTGCACATCTTTCTCCCTCAATCGAAAAAACGGTATGTCAACGGTTAGGGTTGAAACCGGCGCCTATTTCAAATCAGGTCCTTCAGCGGGACCGGCACGCGGCCTTCCTTTCGGTATTGGCTCTGATGGCAGCGAGTATTGAAAAAGTTGCAACTGAAATTCGTCATTTGCAAAGAACCGAAGTCTTGGAAGCCGAAGAGTACTTCGAGCCTGGCCAAAAAGGCTCTTCCGCCATGCCTCATAAACGGAACCCGATCAGCTCGGAAAATTTATGTGGTCTTGCCAGAGTGGTTCGCAGTAACAGTCTGGCTGCCATGGAAAATGTTGCCTTGTGGCATGAACGAGACATTAGCCATTCATCTGCTGAGCGGATTATCCTTCCGGATAGCACGATTCTGATCAATTACATGCTGGTCCGGTTAACGAACATGTTATCCAAGCTGGTGGTTTATCCTGAACGGATGATGGCCACTCTGAATCAAACGGGTGGACTGATCTATTCGCAACGAGTGTTACTGGCGCTGTTAGGTAAAGGTGCGATCAGAAAAGACGCCTATGAGCATGTGCAACAACAGGCAATGGCTGCCTGGAAAGGGGCCGGAAGTTTCCAAGCCCTTATTGAACAGGATCCCTTTATTGCCAAACACCTGAGTGCAAAAGAGATTGCGACCTGCTTTAATCCCAGAGCCTATTTGCGAAACCAGCAGCAGATTTTCAGACGGGTGTTTGGAAGGCATGCGCAAAGCTTGCGTTCAACACCACCCCGAGCCACTATTTCAAAAAGAACATCAAACAAGGGGAAGAGAGAATGACTAAGGGAGATATGCTTTACGAAGGAAAGGCCAAAAAGATTTTCCTGACTGAAAAATTAGACGAAGTCATTCACTACTTCAAGGACGATGCCACCGCCTTCAACGCCGAAAAACGTGGGACGATTCTGGGAAAGGGGGTGGTGAACAATAAAATTTCCGCCACGCTTTTTCAGTATCTTGCTGAAGCGGGCACTCCCAGCCATTTTATCCAGGAACTCAATGATCGAGAAATGTTAACGCGACGGGTGAAAATTATTCCAGTGGAAGTTGTGGTGCGTAATCGAGCCACGGGCAGCATCGTCAAACGTTTGGGGTTAGAAGAAGGTTTGATCATTGATCCCCCTTTAGTCGAATTCTTCTATAAAGACGATTCGCTGGGCGACCCTCTGATTTCTGAAGACCATATTCGCCTGCTTAAATTGGCCACACCCTCGCAAGTTGAAGAACTCCGACAGCAGGCCCTCAAAATCAACGAAGTGCTAAAACCTTTTTTCCAGAAAAGGGGCATGATGCTGGTGGATTTTAAGTTGGAATTTGGATTATGGAATGGTCAGATTATTTTGGCCGATGAAATTTCGCCGGACACGTGCCGTTTTTGGGATATCCAAACCGGAGAACGCATGGATAAGGATCGTTTTCGAAAAGATTTGGGACGAATCGAGGAAACCTATCAAGAAGTTCTCAAACGGGTTTGCGGATAAATCGCGTTTTTTTCGAGCAAAGTGATCGTTTTTGGCAAAGGCCATGTTGGCAAGAGCCCTGGCTGTGACGTAAAGCCTTTATTCACCTGGTGCATGTCGAGTCTTCTGTGAAATCATGAAAGCCAAAATTTACATTACGCTCAAAAACGGAATTCTGGATCCTCAAGGTCGAGCCATTCAGCAATCGCTTCAAACTCTTGGTTTTGGAACGGTTGGAGAGGTCCGTATAGGGAAATTTATCGAGGTGGATCTTGGTGAAACAGACACGACCTCTGCAGGAAATAGCATAAAAGCAATGTGCGAAAAACTCCTTGCCAATACCGTCATTGAAGAATATCAATACGAGATCCTTGAGGAATAACTGATGGTCTCTCGGTTGTCTCTCCTGATTAAATTCGCTTTTTTTTCTTTTAACCCTCCACGTCTCAGTAGAAATGGCAACAGGAGGAGAGCGATATGAACATTGGTATCATTGTCTTTCCCGGATCCAATTGTGATCGTGATTGTGGACATGTCCTTTCGGAGATCATGGAACAAACCGCTCATTTCATTTGGCATCAAGAGAGATCCCTCAAAGGGATGGATGCCATTATTCTTCCAGGGGGCTTTTCTTATGGGGACTATCTTCGTACAGGTGCCATAGCCAGATTT
>JACDDF010000058.1 GCA_013817135.1 Nitrospirales bacterium | reverse complement strand
CCCCTTACCAAAAAGTGCCTTCTTGTGAGACTCCTGCCAGCTTAGTATCTTGCATAAAAGACAAATACTCAACCACCAATCAAGGAGACTTTTGATGGAACTCCGACCGGCTCCTGAATGGCAGACCACAGACTGGTTTAATACTCCAGAGCCCCTCAGCCTGTCTGGGCTTCGCGGGCAGGTTGTGCTGCTTCACGCCTTCCAGATGCTCTGCCCCGGCTGCGTGTCGCACGGCCTGCCACAGGCTCAACGCGTGGCCAAGCTCTTCCCGGATGTCAGAGTCATCGGATTGCATACGGTATTCGAACACCACGAGGCCATGGGCTTGGCCTCGCTTCGCGCGTTTCTGCATGAGTACCGTATCCGTTTTCCTGTGGCGGCTGATTTGCCTGGCCCGGATGGCGACCCGCTTCCCCGCACGATGCGGGCATATGCGATGCAGGGAACGCCGACCACGGTGTTGATTGACGCACGGGGCCGGCTGCACCAACAGATATTTGGTGTGCATGACGATCTCCTTCTCGGAGCGGAAATCGGATGGTTACGGGCACAGGCCGCATCCTCGCCAGAACCTCAGGACACACCTTCGGTCGCACCGGCCTCTCTATGCGGAGACGACTCCTGTGCGGTCGGATAGAAAGCGTCCGGGCGATGATTCGCAGTGAATTCTTGAGACCGAGCACTCACTGACCCGATGAGCCCAGCCTCATTACGCCAGAAGAGGCTTCGGAAAACCCTGACTTTCCATTTCCATTTAAAGCAAGGGTTCGCTGGTGAGGAGAGAAAAACCGCCGTGGTCCAGAACGACAGTCCAATGGGCCATGGCTTCAGGAAGTTGTCCGCGAAGCTGAGTTTGAATGATGGCCATTTTTCGGCCAGAAGCAGTGAGGTGTTGGGGGAGTTCTTCGTCATTCACCCCAAGAAAGTACACTTTGTGTTTAGCATAAAAACTGAGGGATGGGCGCTTCCGGCCGAATTGTATCAATCGGTCATCCGGGCCCAGGTTATAGCCGGCAATGACGGCCAATTCCTGCGGGGGTCCGATGAAATACTGTTGGTAAATCGATAGTCCTCCTCGCGCGACCAATACAGTAAAGATCAGCATCATCCCGCATCCCACCCATAAGGCCAGATGGCGCCTGGTGTCCGATCGCATGCACTGGCGCATGAGCATGGTTCCCACCACCATGACGAGGCCTACCAGTGACGGAAGCCACGCCAGGTCTACGTTTACCGCGGCCGGGAATTCTTTGGCAATTTGCTTCATGAACAACTGAAAGACCGCCGGCACAAACATCATCGCGATACCCAGGAGGTATCCCACCCCGATGAGGACACGAGTGGAAGCGGTAAGTCCAACCGGCGTTTCTTCTGTCAAAAAACGCTTCCACCATAGGGCGACCAGCAGGGCTGCCGCCGGAAACAGAGGGTAGATGTAATGGGGCAGGCGCGTGGACGAGAGGGTAAAAAACAGTAACAACCCCACCACCCACAGGCTCAGGAAACACTCCAAATGTTGCTCTTGCGTAGCAAGGGCTTGTCCCTGCCAGAACGCTTTCCAGCGTTTTAACGTGTGAAACAACACGGAAGAGAGAAAGGCACTCCATGGGAAAAATCCAATCAACAACACCGGCACATAAAACAAGAGCGTCCCCCCATGACCTTCCATGGGATTCATGAACCGGCCGGTGGTATTGGCCTGTGCCGCGGCCCAATAGGCTTCCCCATGTATTTGAAACATCATCACATACCAGGGAGCCGCGACAGCGGCAACCAAAACGACTCCGACAAGGGGAAAGCCCCGTTGCCAGAATGTTCCCCATTGGCGCGTCAGGGTGAGATAGGGAATCACCCCCACCAGCGGAATGATAATGCCCACGGGCCCCTTGACCAACATGCCAAATCCCATAGCCAGATAAAAGATGGCGAAAAGCCAGCGCTTGGTCTGCTCATGATGGAGCGCGTGCCAAAAGCTATAGCCGGCCAATGTGGTAAACACGACCAGTTCCGGATCGGTCAGCACCATGCGGTTGATTCCCAAAAACTCCAAGTTTAGGAGCAACATGCACGAAGCGAAAATGGCCACAGTGGGGCCAGCCCACCTTCGAACAAACACATATTGAAGGAACAGGAGGCAGAGACCTGATAAAGCCGATGGCAACCGCGCGGTAAATTCATTGATGCCGAACAGGGAATACGACCCGCTGATGAGCCAATACACAAAGGCCGGTTTGGCATAGCGAGGTTCATAGTTGAGAGTAGGGGAAATCCAATCACCGGTCTCCAGCATTTCCCGGGCCGCTTCCGCATTGCTCCCCTCATCCCGATCCGTCAATCCGAGTGCCCCCAGATCCGGACCAAAGAGCCATCCGCCCTCTACTCCCAACAACCAGGCAGCCAGGAGCAGTACACACACCAGATGGAAAAGAGGAGATTGCGTTATTGAAGAGCGGAGAGAGGACGGAAAGAGAGGGTGAGTGTGAGGGCTATCCACTCACGACTCGCTTATTGGCTTGATGGAGCAGCATGATATTGCGGACATACACCACGGTCCCGACACTTTGGCCCGCCATAAAGACCAGATCAGCCCGATGAATGGCATAGGCGAGCACAATTACACTGCCCACCATACTCATATACCAGAACGATACAGGAATTTGGCTTTCCTCGTTTCGTTCCGACACGACCCATTGCACCAGCCAGCGCGAGAAAAAAATGCCTTGTCCCAGAAAACCAAACCCCATCCAGAGGAGTTCTTCGAACGACATCGCCAGCAATGTGTTCTTTAACAAATCGAACATGGTCAACAACAGGGACGAAATACCCAAAAGAGTTTCATCAACGAGATCCCCATGGGAAGGTGAAAGGTGTATCGCAGGTCAATGGTTTTAGCAACGTGGCCACGACAAGAATACTACATTTCGGATTTTTCAGATGGGTGGCTATCCTTGGTGGTGTAATTCAAGCAGCGTTTCTGCATCCACCTGACGGCAAAAAGATCATACAGGCCCGCAAAGAGCCTGTTTCCAATACCATATTTCGATATCCCGTGGGCTCTCGGAAAATGCTGGACGGGAATTTCAGTCACCGTAAACCCGTACATTTGCGCCAACGCCGGGTAAAATCGGTGCATGTTTTTAAATGGAGGAAGTCGTTTGACCACGGCCTGCTTAAAGACCTTCAAGGAACAGCCGGTATCTGAAATGCCATCATGCACCGCCCAATTGCGAACCTGGTTTGCAATTGTTGACGACCACCGACGGACCAGATTGTCATGTCTGGCTTGTCGTCGCCCACACACTAAATCATAGCGTTCCACAAATGGGAGAAGTTTAGCAAAGTCATTCGGGTCATACTGCAGATCACCGTCCATAGTGGCAACGAGGTCTCCCCTGGCCTCCCGAAAGCCCGCATCGAATGCCGCCGTTTGCCCATGATTCAGGTCTAAATGGATCACCCGTATCGCAGGAAACTGTACGGCTAATTGATCCAGCAAGGGCCCACTCCCGTCCACACTCCCATCATCCACAAAGACGAGTTCAAACGTCGCGGCACCACTTTCAGGCCTGGACTCAAAAAAATTGAGCAATTGGCTCGCCAGGAGCGGGATGTTCTCCCGCTCATCTTTAATGGGAATGACAACGGAAATCCAAGGTCGCGGCGGGTGGAGGCTCATGGATCGGTCAGACTATGCCACAGATAGCAAAGTTATGATGGGACACACGTTGCAGACCCTCCTGCCCAGCAAGCATTTTACTGAATATCTAAAAAATCGGTCAAACGGCCGTTCATCACGAGTTGCTCTTCACGAGCTTCTGTGATCTTCATGCTGCACTCCAACCCTACGGCCGCGGAAAGTTGACCAAGGGAACAGCCTTTTGTAAGGTGGAGGACATTATGAAGGAGGAACATTCATGCAAGAAGACATTCTGCAAGCCTATTTGGAAATAGAGCAAGCGATGCAGCGCTATTCCATGTTATTACAGGACCACGTGAGCCACCTCGAAACACAGACCGATATGGAATCCAAAAACCGATTCCATAGAATGAAGGCTGGCTCAAAGGCCATGAGAGACAGCAGCCAGATTTATCTCTCCTATGCGAAATATGTAGCGTATGGAATGCCCGAGGGTGAGGAGCTGGCTGAAGAGGAGGACTTACAAGCCTAGCGAGCCTTCGTACTGCCCAACCGACTCTCCCCTCTAATCATACCGAGGAGACGAAGATACCCCTTCTGCTGACAGGAAAACATGGTCGGGGCGAGAGGATTTGAACCTCCGACCTCTCGCACCCCAAGCGAGTGCGCTACCGGGCTGCGCTACGCCCCGACATTATTCTGACCAGTCGTATTTCCATCCGTCAATCTTGGCCGATGACCTATACCGTCGCTCGACCCAAGATCTTCAAAATACCTTGCAGTTCCACCTTCGCTTTTTCCACACGGTCTTTTGGGACTTGAACGGCTTTTTCTGACCGTTTTTTGCGATACCAATATCGCTTCAGACCCGCAATCGTATACCCTTCATCGTAGAGCATTCGTTTAATTTCAAAGACCGTTTCAATGTCGACTTTCGAATAGACCCGATGTTTCCCCTGACTTTTCTTCGGTTTGAGAAAAATGAATTCCGACTCCCAAAACCGCAAGACATACGCGGGAAGATTCGTCAAATCGGCGACTTCCCCTATTTTATAAAAGGCCTTATCCTCGTGTTTGGTTCCACCCCCCATACCTGCACTCACCCCACGGTGTATCTAGCAAGAGAGTGAACGAGACCGATAGCGAAATTCTTGCCAGTCAAGTATTGACATATTTCTTAAAGAGTTGGCTTGGTCTGAAGGTCACCACTCGTCTTGGAGTAATGGCAATTTCTTCTCCGGTTCTGGGGTTCCTGCCTTTCCGCTCTCCCTTGTTCCGGACAACAAAGTTGCCAAACCCGGCAATTTTGACGACTTCCCCCCGTTGAAGCATGGACTTGATTAAATCCAGGACATGCTCCACCATTTCCATTGAGTCGGTTTTTTGGATAGCTGCCGTCTCTGTAATTATTTCAGCAATGTCAGCCTTGCGCATACATCAGAACCCCCTCACAAGTAGTCTCGAAGACCGTTCATATGGATTGTGAATTCACGCTTCCGACCGTTGTTGCTGGCAGCAACGTAACGGGCAACGCAGATGATGTCAAGAACCTGGCTCTTCAGATGATATCCCTTTGTCAGCCTATGCTCGGAGAGACCGGCATCACGTTTGCGGCTTCTCCTTCATGAGTTTATACTCAATACTATCGGCCAATGCCTGCCAACTGGCTTCAATGATGTTCTCCGACACCCCGACCGTCCCCCATTTCTCTTTGTGATCACCCGACTCGATGAGGACTCGCACCCGAGAACCGGTTCCATGTCGCCCGGTCAACACACGGACCTTATAATCCAGAAGCGTCATTTCCTGTAATTGAGGATAAAAATGCTCTAACGCTTTTCGAAGAGCATGATCCAGAGCATTCACTGGCCCATCACCGACCGCTGCGGTATGTTCAATCACTTCCCCGACTTTGACCATAATCGTGGCTTCGGAAATAGGGTCTTCATTGGTTTTCCGTTTCTCAACAATGATCCGGCACCCCAGAAGTTCAAACGATGGCGTATACGTCCCCATCGCTTTCCGCACCAACAATTCAAAAGACCCTTCCGCTCCTTCAAATTGGTAGCCTTCATATTCCAACGTTTTGAGGGAGTCCAGTAATTCGAGCACCTTGGGATTATCCTGAGGAAGATCCAGGCCGAAGGTTTCCATCTTTCCAAACACGGCACTTCGGCCACTGCTATCGGAAATTAATACGCGGCGATGGTTGCCAATAACATCAGGGTTCACATGTTCATAGGTGAGCGGGTTTTTTTGCACCGCATGAATATGCACCCCCCCCTTATGAGCAAACGCGGTATCTCCCACATAGGGCTGTCGTTTATTGGGAGTCAAATTTGCCATCTCGGCCACATAATTGGAAATCGTGCGAAGGTGTGCTAGTCGACCATCTCCCAGCGCGGTTCGCTCCATTTTTAATTCTAAATTAGCCATAACGGAACACAGGTTGGCATTCCCGCACCGTTCTCCAATGCCATTGATGGTTCCCTGGACCTGGATCGCTCCCGCTTGCACGGCGGTCAAAGAATTGGCGACGCCCATCTCCGCATCATTGTGTGCGTGAATGCCCATGGGCACAGAACAGTTCTGGCGGACCTTCGCAAAGATCTCACCAATATCCCAGGGCATCGTTCCCCCATTGGTATCGCACAACACGATCCGCTCCGCCCCGGCTTCCGCCGCAGCTTGAATGGTTTTCATGGCGTAGGCGGGATCCGTTTTATAGCCATCGAAAAAATGTTCGGCATCGTAAAACACCTGCCGACCCCTCGACCGGAGATAAGAGATGGAATCGGCAATCAGTTCTAAATTGATGGCCAACGTCGTTTCCAAGGCTTCCGTCACATGGAGGGTCCAACTTTTCCCAAAGATGGTCACAATATCCGTCTCAGCGGATAAGAGGGCTTCCAGCGTCGGATCGGCCTTTGCGGTATTTTTGGCTTTTCGCGTCGATCCAAATGCCACAATTTTGGCGTGCTGCAATGGAGTCGATTTCATGACTTGGAAGAACTCAATGTCTTTCGGGTTGGCTCCCGGCCACCCTCCTTCAATGAAAGGGACCCCTAGCTCATCTAATTTAAGGGCGATACGAACCTTATCCTCCACCGAAAAGCTGACATCTTCGGCCTGAGCGCCATCCCGGAGGGTCGTATCGTAGATTTCGATGACCGGAAATTGAGAGTTCATATCACGCATACCCAATATCGGTGTAGACACCCATCCCCACGCTAGGCCTTTCTGCTCCCCGGAGGTATTTCTAATTCAAATTCCTGGTGCAAGGCCCGAACAGCTAACTCCATATATTTTTCTTCCACCACACATGAGATTTTAATTTCCGAGGTACTGATCATCATGATATTAATGCCTTCACGTGAGAGCGTCTGAAACATTCTGGCTGCGACGCCGGAATGCGAACGCATCCCCACTCCCACTAAGGAAACTTTGGCAATGGCTTCGTTCACCTCGACCGTCCGTGCTTCCACTGATTTGGCAATATCTCTGACAAGACCCATACCTCGAGGAAGGTCAGCTCTCGGCACGGTGAAGGAAATATCCGTCAGGGAATCCTGACTCACATTTTGAATAATCATATCCACATTGATGGCGGCGTCGGCAATGGAGCAGAACAATGTGGCCGCAATTCCAGGGTGATCCGGGACCCCGACCACCGTGACCTTGGCTTGATTCCGATCGCCCGTGACGCCCGAGACTAAGACTTGTTCCATATCCACATCCTCTTTTACCACGCAGGTTCCAGGCCCGTCTTGAAAACTGGATCGCACTTCCACAGGCACCTGATATTTAGCAGCTAACTCCACCGAACGGGACTGTAGGACTTTAGCTCCCAAACTCGCTAACTCTAACATTTCTTCATAGGAGATTTTATCCAACCGTCTCGCGCCTGGCACAATATTAGGATCGGCAGTGTACACACCATCGACATCGGTATAAATAAAGCAGGTATCGGCCTTGAGCGCCGCCGCCAGGACCACGGCCGTCAAATCAGATCCCCCGCGCCCTAACGTCGTCACATCGGAGGCGGCGTTGATACCTTGAAACCCGGCCACGATGGGAATAATCCCGTCACGCAAGGCTCCCAGCACCCGGTCCGTATCAACCCGGGAAACCCGGGCCTTGGTATGCCTGCTATCGGTGACAATCCCAACCTGACGTCCCGTAAAGGATTGCGCCTTAATCCCAAGACTTTTGAGGGTCATCGCCATCAGCGCAATCGTCACACGCTCTCCGGAGGACAGCAAGACATCGAGTTCCCGATCATCCGGGTCGATGCTCAACGTCTTGGCCAGTTTCATGAGGCGATCCGTTTCCCCGCTCATCGCAGACAATACGACCACCAGTTGATGCCCCTCCTGGTAGGTGCGCTCAATAAGCCGAGCGACGTTTTGGATTCGTTCCAGACTCCCCACCGACGTCCCGCCGAATTTTTGAATATACAGTGCCATAGGATTTAGTGAGTGACCATAAATCGCTCAAACAGTTTGGTGGCATCACGGAGGGGATGGTTGGCTACCTCTCGTTCATTCAATGGCACCGCATGATTTTCGGATTTCCCCCCTGGTCCTTCAAACACCAGGTAGGACGATATGGAAGACCCTCCATCCTTCTGCCAATTCGGACATGGGGTCACCAGGACGACGATCCGGTTGGAGTCGTTGTTTCCAACAGACTGATGGATAGCTCCGATCACCTGCTCGTCCACTTGCCGAAGATATTCGACTAATTGTGAGGGTGGCACCGCCTGCCCATCCTTGAAGGCCCACTCGTAAAAGGGAATATGCAAACAGACCAGGTCGTGCTTCTCCAACGCAGTCGACGTTCTGTTGGCCAAGGCCTGCAACCAGGCGATATCTCCTCCTCCCACATGTTCAACCTTGACCGCCTCAAGTCCAGCGGCCATTCCAACACCGACGTACGGCCCATCCGGTGAAATAACCATACCGTTGACTGGCCACCGTTCTTTTAAAGGAGGCAATTCCACAGGTTTTCCTGACCCCCACAACCATAAACAATTAGCCGGCTTCAACCCGGCATTCAGACGCTCGCGATTCACAGGATGATGGCATAGGATCGCCCTGGAGGCCGCCATCAATTCACGTAAAATTTTAGATCCGTCGCCGGTGGGCAGATACGCCTCGATCGACTGTCCCAAGGCCTCGTATGGGTTGCGACAGGCCACTTTCCC
>JACDDF010000621.1 GCA_013817135.1 Nitrospirales bacterium | reverse complement strand
CTATTGGAAAATTTGAATGACTACCAGGGAGACATTGTGTTCATTTCCAATATTGACAACGTCGTCCCCGACCATTTGAAAGATCCGATCGTTGCATGGAGAAAGGCCTTGGGAGGCTATCTGGTTGAGCTTCAACAACATGTGTTTCAACATATCGAACAACTCAGCTCAGTCCCGACAGATGCGAAAAGTGTCCAGCAGGCCGAAGCCTGTATCCTGCAAGAACTCCTTCTCCCGCTTCCCCAATCGTATCGAGAATTGGCACTTCCCGATCAAGCCACATTATTAAAACAGTATTTAGATCGTCCCATCAGGGTCTGTGGTGTCGTCCCCAATACCGGCGATCCGGGCGGAGGACCATTTTGGGTCGCGCACCCCGAGGACGCCCCATCCAGGCAAATCGTCGAGCAATCACAGGTTAATCCGGATTCTGAAGCTCAGCAAAAGCTGTTTGCCTCTGGAACGCATTTCAATCCGGTTGATATGGTCTGCGGAGTCCGTGACTTTCAAGGCAATCCGTTTAACCTCCTGGAGTTCGTCGATCCCGGAACCGGGTTCATCGGCATGAAATCCTACCAGGGCCGCCCCCTCAAAGCCTTGGAATGGCCAGGCTTGTGGAATGGAGGAATGGCGCATTGGATCACCATTTTCGTGGAAATTCCCCGCGCCAACTTTAATCCCGTCAAAACCTTTCTTGATTGGCTTCACCCCGCCCATCAACCTCAGACGAATCAGAAGTAACCACCACCCGCTTGGGTGAACATCCTTTTCGTTTCATTTCGTTTCTCTTCGTTCCTTTTCAATACTTTAACCCCATCCCCGGCACGCGGGGCCGGTTAAGATGAAGAAGACTCAGACCGAAAGCTAGTGGAGGTCATTGCGCCTTTATTGGGCTCACTCATCCCACTCCTGGAAAACTTTTTATGAATGAACAAGAATTTTTCTCTCTTTGGCAAAACTTTGGGTTCCCCTGTAAATCTCATCCGTGGCACGGTGTCGAAATAGGAGAAGATGCACCATTCACCGTCACGGTCTATGTCGAAATCGTACCCACCGACACCGTCAAATATGAATTGGATAAAAAATCAGGCCATTTGCGCATCGACCGGCCCCAGCGCTATTCCAATGTGTGCCCCACGCTGTACGGATTAATTCCACAAACCTATTGCGGGCCATCCGTCGCGGAACTCAGCGCCGGTTGTACCAATCGACCTGGCCTCGTCGGCGATCTAGATCCATTAGACATTTGTGTCCTGACTGAGAAAAGCATTATCCATGGAGACGTTTTGCTGCAAGCTATTCCTATAGGTGGCTTGCGTATGATCGATGGGGATGAAGCCGATGATAAAATTGTGGCGGTCCTCAAAGGCGATGCCCTCCATGAACAATGGACAGATATCAAAGCCTGTCCGGTCCACTTTGTGGAACGGCTCATGCATTACTTCCTGACCTACAAAGATGCTCCCGGCTCGCAAAAAAAGAATTGCGAAATCACGCATGTCTATGGTCGAGAGGAGGCCCATGAGGTGATTCGCCGCAGTCAACAAGATTACGCCGCGAAATATGGACACCTACAAGCCCAACTCGCAAAACCCCGCCATGCATTAAATTAAAAAAACCAGTCGCTCTGAATTCATCTGATCCAATTCAATCCAATTTTTCATATACAAGACCAAACAGCATACGGTCAGCGATGATTCTGGTATTCATAGCCGCCTCTCCCTATTCACTTTCCACCTCTTCTTCACGATCTTTAATCCCTGCCCTCTTGAAGCAGCGAGCCAAGGGCAGCATAATGGCTCTAACAAGCCGGTTCCCTGAGATGACATATTTTTGATGGTGTCTTAATTTGTCAGACAATGCCTGAGGAATTCTCAATTTTTAACGGTCTCACTCTTTTGTCATCCGCGCAAGTGGTCAGCGGGGATCCATCCGAAACAAGGCCAAGATGGATTCCCGATTACTAATGTCGGGAATGACTGCGATGGAGATGGATTCCCGATACATGTCATCCTGAGTGACGGCCGATTGAAGACGACTGCAGTACCCAATTGTTCGTCCGATGTCGGATTGATAAAATCTAAGTTTTGACATCCCCCAAAAAACAACAAGGAGGAACAGACCTAATGAGCGAACATATTGAAACCCTGCAACGGTCCACCCGCGTCATTCCTCCCCCACCCGATATAACAGCCAACGCTCATATTCAGGATTATGAAACCGCTTACCAGC
>JACDDF010000620.1 GCA_013817135.1 Nitrospirales bacterium | reverse complement strand
GTTGATTCCCTTCAATTGTATGCCGGAATTCACCAGACCTGGTTTGGTTATTTTCGGTGTTTGTCCAAACGTTTTCCATTTGCCATTTACTATCACGTCGATGAAAATTTGGTGCGTGTACATGCCGTGTTAGATTGCCGGAAGGATCCATTATGGATCAGAAGCCGGCTAAGCAAAGACAAATAAAGGGGATCGGCAGGGTGTGGTGAAGAGAATATCCATCTGTCCTTCACAACCGATTTTTTCCTGAGGCATAAGCAATTCGGAAACTGTTGGGGGTTTCCTCAATTGGAAACGAGAAAAATTTTTTGTGTGGAAGTGATGTCAAAAGACGATAAACGAAAGATTTTTATCGTCCGAGAGCGAGTAGAGTTTTCAGATATTTTCCCGTGATGGACTCTGGATTGTTGGCGATGTCTTCCGGGGTTCCTTGAGCCACAATATGACCGCCGGATTCGCCGCCGCTGGGTCCCAGATCGATCACCCAGTCGGCGCATTTGATGACGTCTAAATGATGTTCGACCATCGACGTATTCCCCTCCTCGACCAGTTGATGTAATTTGGTTACACCAATTCTTGGCTACCCTAACCTGCCGTTGACAGAAGGGTGCTTATTAAGGACCCTTCTATCTCGCCATGCGATTGCACTTTAGATGTTGTATAATAGAGGTTAAAGCTCAGTGTCCCAGGAGGTGCCTTCATGCTCGAAAAAATTGTTGTGAATCCCAAGATACACTTTGGAAAGCCTTGTATCGCCGGGACGCGGATTACGGTTCAAAGCATCCTTGAGTTAATCAATGAAGGGTTGACGTTTAACGAGATCATCCGAGGCTATTATCCCGATCTGAGCATTGAAGGTGTGCGTGCCTGTGTTTAGAGAGGTCTTCGGTCTACCTTTAGCGGCAATTTTCATGGTGGCCATTCAATTCGTCGATGAATTGAACTGTACTATCAAGGAGGGTATCCTTAGAGCATGACAACTAAACAAAAAGTTATGAAAGCGGTCGAGGCACTTCCTGACGATGCGTCTTTTGAGGATGCGATGGAGCGTTTGCTATTCTTGGCGAAGGTCGAAAAAGGCATTCAGCAGGCCGACGCCAGTCAAACGATTCCTCATGAGACGGTTAAGCAAAACATGCAAAAATGGTTGAAGTAAGGTGGACTCCTCAGGCAACGGAAGACCTTTATTCAATCGTTGAATTCAGCGCTCGAAACTCTTCTCAGTATGCCCACCTTTTGGTTGTGGACATCTTTTAACCTGTTGACCGCATTGCTACGTTTCCCCGGTCGGGCCGGATATATTATCCCGAATTAAATGATCCTGTGGTGCGAGAGGTAGTCCTGGGCAATTATGGGCTGGTCTACCGTCTGACAGATGCCAGCCTGGATTTGTTGACGATCTATCATGGTGCGAGGTTATTAGACCCCTCGAAACTCGCATGAGGGAAATGCAGCTATCCCCCTCAAATTTTGTACTGCAGCTGAGGTGCGGCTGCTGTCAAAGTTAAATTGCATGTGGAGTTCATCGGCCGACGTTGTTATATTTGGAAGAGGAAAGATTTCAAATATTGTCCGGTGATGGAATTCTGGTTTTTGGCAATCTCTTCCGGCGGGCCTTGGCCAACGATGTGGCCGCCGGATTTGCCGTGCCTGCGCAATCAGCTAAGGTGATGTGATATTCATCCCCCCTCGTGACACGACCGCCGCGAAATTTAAGATCATTAACGCAGAGGACAGCACCGAGTTTCCCTTTGTTCTGTTATTGGCCCGCAACTGAGCCTAACTCATTTAATTTTATATCCATTCGTGATGCTGTCCGGTCCAACCTCGCACTGGTGCATTCAGGAACCCCGCGATACAAGCAGAGTGGCAACGCAAGTATAACGCTATTATTACTGGCTGCCCGACATTCAGTGGCTCTGAAGCATTTCTGAAAGGGTGCTGAGTGTGTCAGTGCCACTAAACTCAAAGCACAGAGTTTCTTGCAATGTTTCAGCGTGAAAGAAAAAGAAATTTCATCAAGGTGATTGCAGAATGTATGAATCTTCTCTGCATGCTTTCGCACACGTGAGAGATCTTCCACTACATACACATTCATCTTTCATAATAATTTTGGCGCTTTAGCATAAGCAAAAATATTCGTCAACATCCCTTAAGCGAATGATGAAATGATAAATTTTTCGCTGTTGCATTTATTAAGTACTTTGGATATTGTCGATTCAAATCGGAGGAATCATGAT
>JACDDF010000619.1 GCA_013817135.1 Nitrospirales bacterium | reverse complement strand
TCGGCTGCAAAAGTGTCTAAGCGGTCCATATTTCGCCGCTTTCTTGGACCATAGTCCCACTATGGGCCGGCGAAATCGTCAAAATCTGGCCTCGCTCAGCCGCTTTTTCGCTCTCGATCCCCCAAGCCCGACAGGCTCCTAGTTTGCCATCAGTCGCGTAAACGTTTTTTCATGGCATGCTCGTGGTTGTGGAGCTAGGCCCTTTGACCTCATAATCTTTCACCAGATCGTTAGGGCATACTTGGCGGTGTATCACTGTTGAGGAACAGATTCATCCTGTCAGAAGGAGGTATCCTATGGGGCCAACAAAAGCTGTCGTAAAAGACTGCGGGATCTATGACGCGAAAACCGGAAATCTGATTAAAGATGGGTTCCCTGCCCCTGAGGCGATTCAGGACTATGCGGCCCATCATTACCTTGTTCTTCCTGTGGTGAATAAAGACTGTAAACCATGGTTCTTCGATGGCCAACCAATTTTTTGCTTACGGGGCACCCGCTATGAAAATCTCAAGGACGAAGTGTTGCACCTGGCACGATGTCCGGATTGTGGTGGAATGGGCATCCGGGCTGACGAACCGGTTGTTGAATCTGATTGTATCCGGTGCGTGTCGTGCGGCCATGAGTTCGATACTCGCTTGGAGATGATGGAAAGCTAGGGTGATATTGTAGTCTGAAAACTGGAATGTTCTTCCCGGTGATTTCGCTTTGAACGACTATGTTGATTGGCGATTGCCTTCAAGTTCATAGGAGACCGTCTAGCCTCATACAGTCCTTCTCCATCTTCATGGGGCGCTTGTCTGTTCACCCCTGTCATGATGCTCCTTCCCTCCGAACATCCATACATCAATGTTCTCCATTTTCTCTTCCGACAGTGACGTGTCCTGATCGTTGGCCTGATGCTGGTCGTATCGGTGGGTTAGCAGGAGCCTCGAATCTCTGGAGATACGCTCACACTAATCCTTTGCGGGAGAAAAGACATGCCCAATGCGAAACAGGAAAAGCTCTGCTATTTGTGTAAGGAATCGGGGTCCGAAAGTCTAAGCTATTTGGTTTGCATACAATGCTCCCGGCATTTTTGTCGCTTTCATGGCGACCCGCAAATGGATGAATGTATCAAATGTCTCGAAGGGAACGAAGAAACCTAAAGGGGTGCTGAAAAAGTCAGTCTTCCACCATTGAGCTCATGAGAGGCCAATTTCTCAGTAAAATAATCTTTGATTAATTTGTCATCCTGAGGCTTCTTCGACGGAGTTTATCCTGAGAAAAAGGCGAAGGACTCAGGACAGGCATGGCGAAGGATCTGTGTCCGGGTTGAGCCCCCTTACGACTGAGTAATATTCTTCGTCTGCAGAAAAGTCGTTAACGAAGTCTGACATTAGAGGAGAGCGTCTCGGGTTTCTGGTGTCTCCAGGCTGATGCGACCCAGCGTCCCGTTGCGGAATTCCGTCAATAGAATTTTTGCCGCTTTTTCCCTATCCAATTCCCCGCCCTTTCCTTTCCGCAAACATCCGCGTTTGGTGGCGATGGCTTCGAGCACGCCCATGCTATCCAGGCCGTCTGCGACAAAGCCGTAGCGTTTCGTCAGCAGAGCAGGGTAGCGCGCGAGAAGGATGGTAATAAGGAACTCGGCGATTTCTTCTTCCACCATCACCTTGGCGGTGACCGCGTGGATGGTGGCGAGCAAGAGTCCCACGATAGGATGTTCGATTTTTGGCCACAACAGGCCAGGTGAGTCGATGAGCGTCATGTGGTCGTTCAGAGTGTGGCGTTGCTGAACTTTGGTCACGGCGGGTTCGTTGCCGACTTTGGCGAGGCGTCGTTTGAGCAGGCTATTCATGAGCGTGGACTTGCCGACGTTGGGGATGCCCATGATCAGCATGCGAAGCGGCTTGCTGGTGCTGTTACGGTGCGGGGCAAGGAGTTGACACAGACCGAGTACCTTGGCCGCCTGGCCGGCATGGTTACAGGAGAGAGCGACGGCATTCACGTCGGGTTCCCGGTTGAATTCGTTCAGCCAGACCTGAGTGACGGCGGGGTCAGCGAGATCGGCTTTGTTGAGCACTTTCAAGCAGGGACGCTGGCGGTGCAGCCGCAATTCCGTGATCAATGGGTTGCTGCTGGCGTCCGGCATGCGCGCGTCCAGTATTTCGACCAGGACATCGATGGCTTCCATCGCTTTGGCCGCTTCTTTGCGCGCGACATTCATGTGGCCGGGAAACCATTGTATGGACATGTGGGAATAGGCTTC
>JACDDF010000618.1 GCA_013817135.1 Nitrospirales bacterium | reverse complement strand
GCTAAAGCCTTCGTTTCTCTCAGGATGACAATGTTCCATCCGACATGTGTGTGTCTTTGTGTTCTCCCTGCCGACGTTAGACGACCGCATACTGACCAGTTCCGCCCATGCTGGGTGGTCATCCTGAGCCGGCGGCGAAGGATCTGTGCCCAGGGTGACGAGGCCATGGCTAAGCTAGATCCTCCGTTGGACCTTGCCCTGAGCTTTGCCGAATGGGTCAGGATGCCAACGTTTCACTCAGGATGACAGTGTCTGTTGCATGGGGACATGAACAAATTATCGCGCATGTTGAGCGACGCTGCATCAACTAAGAGGTCGTCCCTAAGACTTTGGTAATCAGGGCTTGGGCTTCTTCCTGGATTTGCTTAAGGTGCGTGTCGCCTCGGAAGCTCTCCGCATAAATTTTATAGACATCTTCGGTTCCCGAAGGGCGCGCGGCAAACCACCCGTTTTCCGTCATGACTTTCAGCCCGCCAATGGCACTGTCCGTTCCCGGTGCCGAGGTGAGGATCCCGGTAATTTTTTCCCCTGCGAGTTCAGTCGCTTGAATCTGCTCTGGTGAAAGTTTTTTGAGAATGGCCTTCTGCGCGGGTGTGGCCGGGGCATCGATGCGTTGGTAGACCGGGACGCCCAGTTCCTTGGTGAGGTCGAGGTAGAGTTGGCTTGGATCGCGCCCCGTTTTGGCCAACATTTCTGCCGCTAACAGATCCAGAATGATGCCGTCTTTATCGGTCGTCCACACGGTTCCGTCACGACGAAGAAAGGAGGCGCCGGCACTCTCTTCTCCACCGAAACCGACGGACCCGTCAAGCAGCCCATCCACAAACCATTTGAACCCGACCGGCACTTCAACGAGACGACGTCCAAATTTAGCGGCCACTCGATCAATCATGCTGCTACTCACCACAGTCTTGCCGACGGCAGCATCCTTCCGCCAGCCGGAGCGTTGTGTAAACAGATACGAAATAGCCACCGCGAGATAGTGGTTGGGATTCATCAGCCCCGCCGTGGGCGTGACAATCCCATGCCGGTCGTGATCGGTATCGTTGGCGAAAGCAATATCGAACCGATCCTTCAAGGCAATCAGTCCGGCCATGGCGTAGGGGGAGGAACAGTCCATGCGAATCTTCCCATCCCAGTCCAGATTCATGAAGCGAAAGGTCGGATCCACGCCTTCATGCACGACCGTAACCGGGAACCCGTATCGCTCGGTGATGGGTCCCCAATAGTCCACGCCTGCGCCGCCAAGCGGATCCACCCCGATGGACAGTTTTGCATCGCGGATGGCCTCCATATCGATCACGGCGCCAAGATCGCCAACATACGAGCCGACATAATCATGCTGGTGCGTGGTCGACGCGCGTCGTGCCTTCTCATACGAGATGCGCTTCACCCCGCGCAGGTCGTCGGCCAACAACGCGTTCGCCTGTGTCTCAATCCATGTGGTCACGTCGGCATCAGCCGGCCCGCCATGGGGCGGATTATATTTGAAGCCACCGTCTTCCGGCGGATTGTGCGAAGGGGTGATGACAATGCCGTCGGCTAAGCCCGTTTTCCGATCACGGTTGTAGGTCAGGATGGCATGGGAAATCACCGGCGTCGGCGTGTATCCGTTGTCGCGGTCCACCATCACGATCACCCCATTGGCGGCCAGTACTTCGAGCGTGCTTGCCAGGGCAGGCTCTGAAAGCGCGTGCGTATCCATGCCTAAAAAGAGAGGCCCGTCAATAGGCTGTTGCTGCCGATGGAGGCAAATGGCCTGGGTGGTCGCCAGGATATGGGCTTCATTAAACGAAAGCTTCAGGGAGGAGCCACGGTGTCCCGATGTGCCGAAGGCCACCCGTTGCTCCGGCACAGCAGGGTCGGGTCGACCGGTGTAATAGGCGGTGACCAGCCTGGCGATGTTGGCGAGCATGGAAGGGTTGGTTGGCTGTCCTGCAAGAGGGCTCAGGTTCTTCATGATATCTCCACGTTCGGAAAGTAGGTGAAAACAGCATCTCCGGTTTTCAGGGTGCGAGGGCTACCTTACCGATATTTATCAGAGGATTCAAAGCCTTCATTCTTCCTCATGCCAATCTGGCGGTGTCAAAGAATCGGGTGCAGACTTCGACTCCGTTTTGCACGTGTTCCGTATGGCAGGAATCCTCACCGAAGGCTTGATGATCTCAGCCCTTATGGGAGTCTTATCAACACTTTTAAAGAAATTCTGTGGATAAGAAAATCATTGACAGCGTGTGGTTTTACTCAGAC
>JACDDF010000617.1 GCA_013817135.1 Nitrospirales bacterium | reverse complement strand
CTTCCAAATGCATGCCTGATGGATACTCCCCATCCGGGGAGCGGATATTCTGTATATTTTCCACGTTCAATTGGAGATTTGTCAGTTCAAGTGGAGGGTCGTCGGGTTGTTCACGATAGGAAAAGGCACTATCTTCAATTCGAAAGGTATTAATGGTGACGGGGTACAATGCATATAAGGCCTCTTGCCAACCTTTGTCTTCTACATCGGTTTTATCCTTCACCTCTTTTTCGGCTTGAGTGAAAAGAAATACGACTTCCGCATTTTTAATGACGTGATCACTGACAATTCCCATTTTGAATAATTCTGTCCACTGAATACTGGCATTCCAGGATGGGATGATGAGAAGAGGTGGGTCAGGATTGGCTTCTTGTCTTAACGTCAAATTTTCAAAGTCAATCGAGAAACCCAACGGATGAAAATCCACTGCCTCTAATTTCACCGTATAGCCTTCGAGGTTTTGATTGAGGTTGGTTTCGATAGACCCTCGCAACGGTTCATCAACAAAAAATGACGCCACACACACCAAAAGAATGGCCAATCCCAGCATCCCCGAGGTGAGGACGAGGGCACGAATCATCCATGATTTTTTTCCTTGAGTTACCATGTTCAATTCCAGCCGTAATCGTGCACTCCCTTGTGGAACATTCAAAGTGAGAAAACATTTTGCAGTCTATAGTTGTGTAATTCTTGCTTGAGAATTTGGTAACTTCTCTGACTAATCCGTTCCGTTCACCGAAAAATATCCCCCGCCACTGAGGCGGGGGTATCCCGGAACCATGATGTCTTGGACTATTGACGTTGAACTGTCAGGTCATTATCAACCCGCTTAACACCCTTGACCAACTTGGCCAAACGAGCCGCTTCGGCTTTATCCGCATCGGTTTGGGCCACCCCAATGAGATGAACCACGCCATTCACGGTTTCAACCTCAACCCTAGACAATGATGAAGGCTGTTGATTGGCAAGTTTGGATTTTACGCTTGCTGTCACAGTGGCATCATCAACGTGTTCTCCGGTTGTTTGTCCCGACATAGATTGGCACCCGGCTAACAATCCCATCAATACCGCAATGCTTAAAAAAGCTTGAATTGACTTCAACATACTTTGCCTCCTCATAATTGTGGATGAAAAGAAAATTACCTCTGTTCTCACCGATGGTGAAATTTCCCTTATCCTAATGTATGGGAGTGGATAGGCATCAAGAGACAAAATCGACTCCTACCTCCAACTTTTGTCTTAGAGTTCCAGTTTTCTGCCATGTATCATAAACAACACTTCCTATTTGGGACCTCATACTCGTCAGATGGTGACATCCGGCTTGTTATTCATGGCCTCACCACGTTTCTGGTCGAAGGCACACCACAGCACAGCCAAACCTGTCCGACCTTCACACGCAAAATATTCATGCAAGTATCTCTCAACGACTTTTAACTAACTTGCAGGCAGACAAGTATTCATGTGCTCCATGGATGTATCCAGAACCTTGAACAATAAAATTCCAGGAATTTCGAAATCATGGATCTTGTAAACGAAGCGAAACAAACCGTTAAAACCAGACCGATGGAACGGGTTTTGTCGCCGCTGGAGGATTTCACCAAGCTAAATGCTTCGGGTGGAATCGTTCTTTTGGTTTGTACCGCCCTCGCATTGGTACTGGCCAACTCACCCTATGGTGATCTTTATTCGAATTTTTGGGAACTCCCTTTTACCATTGGCATTGGCACGCATCTATTAGAAAAACCCTTATTACTGTGGATCAATGACGGATTGATGGCCATTTTCTTTTTCGTCATCGGACTCGAAATCAAACGGGAAATATTAGTCGGAGAATTATCCGAGCCCCGTCAAGCCATTCTTCCCGTTGCGGCTGCTTTGGGCGGAATGGTGATTCCGGCATTAATATTCCTCCTGTTCAATTTCCAAACACCCTACAGTTCGGGTTGGGGAATTCCCATGGCTACCGATATTGCTTTTGCCATCGGCCTGCTGGGTCTATTGGGTTCGAGGGTTCCATTTTCTGCTAAAATTTTCCTGACCACCCTGGCTATCGTTGACGATCTTGGAGCCGTCCTGGTGATTGCGTTGTTTTATACTTCGGATATCTCATGGATCAGCCTTGGAACCGGCTTAGTCTTCCTAGCCATACTTATGGGTGCAAACCGGATGGGCATTCGTTCTCCCTTTATATACGGGCTGTTCGGGATTGGCGGCCTATGGTTGGCGTTTCTTTTTTCCGGCCTTCACCCCACGA
>JACDDF010000057.1 GCA_013817135.1 Nitrospirales bacterium | reverse complement strand
CACATCAATGCTGACAAGCCAACGATTCCGTATTATAGAGTCTCAAAAAATGTGGTGGGACTCTACACTGAGAAGGAATGTGCATCAAGAATAGATCGGTAAGGAATAGAGGTGAATTTAGGGCATCAAACCATGTGACTGTTAGACGATGGCCCAGAGAAAAACCAGAGCTGTTGAAGAATCCCTAACCACTTCCTTTCCCTCGCACCCACCACCCCATAACGAATAGAAGACGGTCGCTACTCCGTGGATATTGGATGCTCCAATATACCCCTAAGTCTGCTTAAGACCACCATTATTCAGGAAATAATACGAGCGAGTTGGAGATGAGAAAGAAAGATGAAGGAATAACCGAGGTCGGACAGGCTGGTTTATTGGCCGATGTACCATCCAATGCCGTTGCGTTCAAGAAAGCTGGTGATGATGGTCAAAGAATCCGCATAAATCATGACGCCGACCGCTACCAACAGCCCGCCGCTAACAAACGACACGCCGCCTAAATAGGACCGAAAATTCTTGAAGTAGTTCAAAAACGTATCCATCCCAAATGCCGTCAGAAAAAACGGGAGACCCAAACCTAACGAATAGGCCGACAGGAGCATCACCCCGCTGGACATAGATTCCGTCGTACTGGCATAGGCCAGAATGGCCCCCAACACCGGTCCTACGCAAGGCGTCCAGCCAGCGGCAAACGCCGTCCCGATCAGAAACGAACCCAGGTAGCCGACGGGACGCGTCTCAAAATGCATCAAGCGTCGTTCGGTCATAAAAAAGTTTAATTTCAAAATCCCAAGCAAATACAGTCCGAAAATAATAATCAGGACACCCCCGACTTTCCGGATCACGTCTTGATAGTCGTACAACAATTGCCCCATCAGGCTGGCCGATGCCCCAAAAGCGATGAAAACCGTGGAAAACCCGGCAATAAACAACAGGGCATTGAGAATAATCGCGGACTTAAAACGCTCTCGCTCTTCAACTTTCGCAAGATTTTCCACCGAGAGCCCGGTGATATAGGAGAGATAAGAAGGGACGAGGGGGAGGACGCATGGAGAAACAAAAGACAGCAGTCCGGCACTAAATGCGGCAAGCAAAGACACCTGGCTGATCGAATCGATCATAATTTCATTACATCCGTTGGGAGGACTCTGGCATCGGCTCTTGAAGTACCTCGGCGATTCCCCTGCGAGCTTCAGGGCTGTTCCAATCACGGGATCCGAAGACCACCTGCCGGATGATGCCTTGACGATCGATCGCAAAGGTCATGGGCAGCGTACGTGCGCCATAGGTCAGCCCCACCTCATAATCCTGATCATGCAAGATAGGAAAGCTCAAACCCATCGCTTCCTTAAAAGGCCTTGTCACGGCGGTGCCCTGTTGGTCAACGGAGACCGCGACAATTTCCAACCCCTTCGATTGCATACTGCGGTACAAGGCTTCCATGGCGGGCATTTCAATCCGGCATGGTCCACACCAGGTCGCCCAAAAATTCAGCAACACCACTTTTCCCTGAAAATCTGAAAGCGAAACAGCCTTTCCATGCATATCCATGAGGCGAAAATCCGGGGCGGGGGATCCCTTTGAAGGGCGGGAGGCTACAGAATGGGACGATGGTGCATCGGCATAAGAACTTTCAGAATAGCCGGAATCGCAGCCCAGAAGAGCGCAAAAAATACCCATCCCTCCCCAAAGGAGTCCGAATTTCGAGAGATGATGGTATGCGGCCCTCAACCCAAGCATTGATTTCAACTCACGGCCTCCCCACAGAAATATTCAAGCAACCCCCCATTACACTATACCGGCAAACTCCTTCAACCATCCTTCATCATAAGACCCGATAAATTTCATCGTCAACGCGATGCTCGTAATACAAGGCAACCTACCAGGATCATTTGGGTTTTATGGTATCAGGTGCATGCCAATTACATATTTTTGAGTAGGCCCTGAAATATGACAGGGTCCCGAAGAAAACCGGAAAGCCAAAGATGTCTTCCAATTTACCCGACAAGGCCGTACCCCGCAACGAAACCCCATATCCTGCGAGACTCGGGAACCTGTGAACGATAAAAGCATATCGCTAGCGACTGTTTCCAACATCTTGTTACATTCCTAGACAAGCTCCAATACATTTCGTAGACTGCACGGCTAACTTTTCCAAGTCTCATACCATGACATGATCGCCATTCAGGTCAGCAACCTTTCCAAAGCCTACGGTTTCTATCGTATTTTTGAGGATCTGTCTTTTGACATTCATCCGGGAGAGTGCTTTGCCTTATTTGGCCCTAACGGGGCAGGAAAAACGACGTTGCTCCGTATTTTAGCCACCCTCCAAGCGCCTTCTCAGGGTCATTTTACCATTTTTGGCCAGGATGGCGTGGCACAGAAGGATACCGTTCGAGAAATCATTATGCTCATCGCCCATGGGTCCCATTTATATGATGAACTCAGTGCCACCGAAAATCTCCAATTTGCCTTAGGCCTTCGTGGGCAAACCCCTTCTCCACCTCAAATCAAGCGGGCACTGGATCGAACAGGAATCGGGGCCTTTGCCGACCTCAAAATACGTCAATTTTCGGCCGGCATGAAAAAGCGATTGGATTTTGCAAAAACTATTCTGGCTCAGCCACAACTCCTTCTACTCGATGAGCCCTACAACGCCTTGGATCATGACGGGGTTGCGATCACCAACCAGCTCATTCAGGAAACGCTGGACCGTGCCGGCACTGTGTTCATGACCACGCATGACCGCGACAAGGCCACCCAAATCGCCACACGAGGAGGCATTCTCAAAGGCGGACACCTTCAACTTCTCTCCTCTGAGCAACTAACCACCGATGCCATTTTTTAAAACAATTCGCTGGGTCGTCTGGAAGGACCTCATCAGTGAATGGCGGACACGGGAAACCATGTCGTCCATGCTGTTCTTTGCCCTCATTGTTATTCTGGTGTTTAGCTTCAGCTTTTCTATGGACCAGGATGCGGCACGCCAACTGATTGCGGGAATAATCTGGGTCGCCTTTACCTTTACCGGCATTATCGGCTTAGGGAAATCCTTTACCTCGGAATTGCAAAACGATTGTCTGGAGTCTTTACAAATGTGCCCCGCTCCCAAGGGCGCCATTTATCTCGGAAAAGTCGCGGCCAATTTCCTCTTCATGCTCTCAGTCGAAATCCTCTTATTCCCCTTGTTCGTCTTATTCTTTAATCTGGATGTCATTGAAGCCGTTGGAACGCTTTTGATCATATTTTCTCTGGCCACCTTGGGATTAGCCGCAGTCGGCACGCTCTTTTCAGCCTTAACCGTGCAGATTCGAGCCAGGGAAGTCATGCTCCCGGTATTGCTCCTCCCCTTGGCTATTCCAGTCATGATCGCGGCCGTAGAAGCCACACGCGGAGCCTTAAGCGGAGATCCATTTTCTTTTTACTCCCAATGGATCCAACTCCTGATCATCTTTGACATTATTTTCACCGTCGTCTCATTCTGGTTATTTGAATTTATTCTCGACTCTTAAATTTTAAAATCGGATTTAAAAGTCTTGTCTTTTCGGCCCTTTCCCCCTGGGTCATATCCCTTTACAATATAACACCATGATCAATCGCATTATCCGACAGATCCAACGTTATAAAGGATGGTTTGGCGGAGCAGCCGCTCTCTGCATCTTTTTAGGCTTGTACATCGGCTTACTCGCCTCGCCTCCCGATTATTATCAAGGGGAACTGGTTAGAATCATGTATGTGCATGTCCCTCTGGCACATACCAGTACCATGGCCTATTCCGTGTTATTTTTCGGGAGCATCTGGTATTTGTGGAAACGGGATCCGCTTGTGGATAACATGTGCCAGGCCTCGGCCAGTATTTGTGCCCTCTTTACGACACTGGCCCTTATCACCGGTTCGATCTGGGCGAAACCCACCTGGAATACCTGGTGGACCTGGGACCCACGACTTGTCTCGTTTACGGTACTTCTCCTAATTTTAGGAGGGTATATAATGCTCCGGCGACTCGTGGATGATCCTGTGCAGGGAGGCCGCTATGCCGCAATTCTAGCGATTGTAGGCGGTATCGATCTGCCCATCATAAAATTTTCGGTGGAATGGTGGAGAACGCTCCACCAACCCATGTCGTTTTCCACCAGAGGAGTCAGTATTTCAGAAGATATTCTGGTCCCCCTGACGTTAATGAGCATCGGCTGTTGGTTATTATTTGCCTATATGGTGATGGTCCGCACTCAAATTTTGTACTTGACTGACTTATTGCATGCCAAAAAAGGTCGATTTCTCAGTCAAACCCATTTTTCACAGACGACTCCATGACCGGATTATATACACGCTGGGCGTTGATTCTGGGGGCAACCCTCCTTCTCGCCATTCTGACCTATCAGCATTACCAGCAACACTTATCCACATTGTCCATGGGAACGCTCTTGGGCACTCCTCCGGTTACCCAACCGGTCAGGATACAAGGGATGGTCAAAAGTGGTACCTTGCAGGGTGACGTGGAACATGGCCAGGCCACATTTGAATTTGTGGATGGGGCAGCCAGTCTGACTGTGGAATACCAGGGTCCTCCACTGGAAAATATTCGCGAATTGAAAACCCTGGTTCTCATTGGGCGCTGGGACAGCCAGGCACAAGTATTCAAGGCACAGGATACCGCCCTGATCAATAATTTTGGATTTGTGGCCGCCGCCTATTTGATTTCCGTCATGGCTTTGGGGTGGATGGTATTTGCCATGAGCCAAAGAGTCATGGTTTTATTTAAAGAGATCAAGGAATCCAAACTTTACGAACCAGAGGCAGATTCCCTTGGGCACAAAGAATAAAAAAATCGCCATCATCGTCAGCATCCTCCTGGTTGCCGGTTCGCTCGGCTATCTTGCGTTTGGGAATTTCGGGGAAAATATCGTGTACTTCGTGACTCCCTCTGAGGTGAAAGCTTTTTCCGCCGAAGCATACAGCAAAAAAGTTCGTGTGGGTGGCATGGTGGTCAAAGGCAGTCTCAAAACCCAACCCGAGCCGGTGGGTCTGACCTTTGAACTCACAGATGGTGCCGCCACTATCCCTGTCGCGTTTCAGGGTATTCCCCCAGACCTGTTTAAAGAAGGACAAGGCGCTGTGGTGGAAGGCCAATGGCGGGACGGCCAGACGTTTCATTCCACGATGATCATGGCCAAGCATTCCGAGGACTACATGCCCATGGAACTCAAACGTGCGGGTGTGGAACTTCCCAAAAAAGATTTCATGAAAACCCTCTCGCCCTAACCCTGTTCGCCACTCTCTATGATTATTGAAATTGGACATTTTTCGACCATTATTGCCCTGGTGCTTTCAGTCTTTGGCATGGCCAGCGCCGCGTTAGCCCTCAAAACACGCAACCCCGATTGGGCCCGCTCCGGACGTATGGCGGTCACCCTCATCTTCGTCTTGCTGGGGGTGGGCATGCTCTCATTGGTTTATGCCTTTATCATACGGGACTTCTCCGTCCTCTATGTGGCCAACAATTCCAATTCGAAACTCCCGTTTTTCTATACGGTCGCGGCTGTGTGGGGCGGCCATGAAGGCTCACTCCTGCTTTGGGTCTTCATACTTTCCGTCTTTAGCACACTGGCCGTCTGGCTGCATTGGCGCACCCAGCCGACCATTATGCCGTATTTGATTGCGGTGGAATCGGCCATCATCTTCGGATTTTTATGTTTAATTGTTTTTCTCTCCAGTCCGTTTGAACGCCTCCTACCCGTTCCTCTCGATGGCAAAGACCTGAATCCGTTACTGCAAGACCCGGCGATGGTTTTACACCCACCCATGCTCTACATGGGCTATGTGGGATTTTCCATTCCCTTTTCCTTTGCTATGGCCGCATTATTTTCCGGGCGATTGGGAGAAGAGTGGATCAAGGTGACTCAGCGATGGAGCATGTTTGCCTGGATGTGCCTGACAACCGGCATCCTGCTCGGCGGCTATTGGGCCTATTACGAACTGGGCTGGGGCGGCTATTGGGGCTGGGATCCAGTCGAAAACGCTTCTTTTATGCCCTGGTTGGTGGGTACCGCCTACCTGCATTCCGTTCTGGTGCAGGAAAAGCGGAAGATGTTCAAAGTCTGGAATTTATTCCTCATCATCGTCACATTTTCTTTGTCTCTGATCGGAACATTCCTCGTGCGAAGCGGCGTGCTCACTTCCGTCCATTCCTTTGCCACGGATCCTGAGCGCGGTCTGTATATTCTTATTTTCGTAGGCACCGTGATCGGGATCGCCTTCGGCGCGTTAATCCTGAGATCCAATAAATTGAAATCACAAGTCGAGATGGATTCGTTGGTATCCAGGGAATCGATCTTCCTCTTTAACAATTTATTCTTTCTGGTGGCTGCCGCAACGGTCTTTCTGGGCACCCTCTATCCATTAATCCTCGAAACACTGCAGGACGCCAAGGTGACCGTCGGTCCGCCCTATTACAATGCGGTGTTTATGCCCATTGCCCTAGGATTGTTGTTTCTCATGGGAATCGGCCCCTATATCCCGTGGCGCAAAGCGTCGGTGGCCAGCCTGAGAAAAAGCTTCTCCACACCACTTCTCGCAGGAGCGGTGATTGTCGTCCTGCTGTTTGTGACCGGCATTCATAACCTCTATGCCCTGGCAGGAGGCTATGTGGTGACCTTCGCCGGCATGGCGATAGTCCTGGACTTTGGTAAAATTTCGCAACTGTATGCGCAGCGGAACGGGAGTAATATCTTCCAGGGAAGTCTGGCGGCCTTTACCGCCAACCAACGACGCTATGCCAGCATGCTCACCCATATCGGGGTCCTCGTCTTGGTCGTCGGCATCATTGCCTCAACCGTGTATCAAACGGAAAAAGTGGTCTCGATGCGGGTGGGAGACGAATTCGCGATCGGGGACTATCGGATGAAACTGACAAAAATTCATGAAGTGGCCGGCGGGAATTGGAATGCGCAGGAAGGCGTCTTTCAAGTGTTTAAGGGAGAGGATTTGATTACGGAGCTCCGGCCCCAAAAGCGCATATATTCGGCCACCCAAACGCCTACGACTGAATCGGCCATTTATGCCACCAACATGGGGCACGTCTTTCTGACCATGCCTGAGGTGTCCGAAGACGGTGTGGCCGTCGCGCGTGGCGTGCTCAATCCACTGGTTCTGTGGGTATGGGGAGGCGGTGCGATCATGGGCCTCGGCGTGATTTTGAATATCCTCCGCCCCCGAAAGAAGGAAGAATGAGCAAAGGCTGGCAATTAACCCTGATCCTCTGCCTGTTAGGCCTGTTCGCCTTGTTTTACCAGGGGCTCTGGGGAGATCCACACCACATTCCCACGGTCCTGATTGAAACCGATGCTCCCAACTTTGAAGGACCGGATGTTGAAACGGGACAAACGATCTCTTTGGATCAATTCAAGGGGAAAGTGGTCCTGCTCAATTTCTGGGCGTCATGGTGTTATGAATGCAAGGTGGAGCACGAAAGCATCTTACAGCTTCATCAACTCTTTAAAGATAATCCCGAGTTCGTGATGCTGGGGGTGAATTATCAGGACGAATTGCCGGCTGCCAAAAAATACTTAAAGGAATACGGCTCAACTTTTTCCCATGTCCGTGATCTCAAAGGACAATTGGCCATTGATTACGGGGTTTATGGGGTACCCGAAACATTTGTGATTGATCAACAGGGGAAAATCCGCCATAAATGGGTCGGCCCGATCACCGGTGAGGTGTACACCAACCTCACACAAAAAGTCATTGCCCCGTTGCTCAAGGCTCAACCCACCACGACCACGACGTCCTAATGCCCATTCGACTTACCTGGTGCCTTGCGGCGCTGTTGACCATTCCTATTCCGTTATTTGCTGCCGTGCAGGATGAGACGGACGTCGACATTCAGGTCAGGGAAATTGCCAAAACACTCCGCTGCACCGTCTGCCAAACGGAGAATATTTGGGAATCTGGCGCACCGCTGGCCCAACAGATGCGTGGAGTTATTCGTAATCGCATCGCCCTGGGACACAACACGGAGGAGATTCGCGCCTATTTCCTCAGCCGTTACGGGGACTATATTCTCATGGAACCCCCAAAACATGGCGTCAATTGGCTCATCTGGCTGGCGCCGTTTCTCCTGCTGGTCGTCGGGGGATTCTTTCTCTACAAGGAAGTGACTCACTGGGTCCGTGAAACCCCCGCTCCGCCAAGCCAACCTGAACCGCCATTGGACGATCAGGCTCGAAAACGTATCGAGCGTGAACTCGAGTCCTGAATAGCCTCAATCCCATATGTCGACTTTCGCTATTTTCGTGATTCCGTTTGTGGTCATTCTGGGGATCGTGCTTGTCTCCCTTACCCTTCCATTTTGGCGGCGGGATCCTTCACCGGTCTCCTTTGGCCTGGACGATGACCGGGCTCAGGAACTCCTTGACCTTCAAATCGAACGAGAAACTGTGGTCCGTTCTCTACAGGACCTCGAAATGGAACTGTCACAGGGAAGGATGGACCCGCCAGACTACGAACGCCTGAAAGCCACGGACGAACGCCGTCTACTCAGTCTGTTAGACCGGCTAGACACCTTCAAGGACGTCGTTCACGACGAAACCAGCGAACAGCAATCTGCAGCCTCGAAACGAATACATTGGGTTCCGACCATCGCCTCAGGCCTGGTGGTCTTATTGGCCTCCATCGGCATTTACGGTGCACTTCAGTTCAAAGCCGCACAAAAACTGATGGCCATTGAAGCGGAAATGGGAGGAGGGCCGAATCCAATGGAGATGGTCGCCAAACTGGAGAACCGCCTCAAAGAGAATCCTGATGACCTGCAAGGACAAATCATGGCCGGCCGATCCTATCAGGCCTTGAATCGTATCCCTGAAGCAAAAAAAGCCTGGGAAAAAGCCCTAGAGTTGGACCCGAAGCAGCATGAAGCCCACTACAATTTAGGAGTTATCCAGATTGAGACACGTCAAATTGACGATCCGGACATTTTCAAGCAGGCTCTCACTC
>JACDDF010000056.1 GCA_013817135.1 Nitrospirales bacterium | reverse complement strand
ATTTGACGTCAAGGCTCATAATGACGAACGGCTTGTTCAGTTGACTTCCCTGATGCGGTTCAACGTAGCTGCCGTCATAGTAATACCATTGGAGCGGTTTCATTTCGCCAAGTTTCTCCGGATGCCGGGGCAATTTGGCCACATTGAGTCCGTTGGCGATAAATTGTTCGGGGTTAATGTAATACACGATATCTTCGGTAGTTTGTTCGGGGTGTTGGTTGAAATGCACCATGTTGTGCTTGGACACCGTTTCCAGCATGCACATTTCCCCACTGGCCTTGGTGGCGTCGATGGATTTTAATTTGGAATCATCGGATAATAAATTGGCAATCGCATTGATCTCTTTTTGGGCATTGCCTTCCAATTGCAACACCGGCCCAAATTTCGCCTGGATGTCATTCAACTGAGTTGTGGCCTCAGAATTTTCGGCAGCCTGAGCCCCTGCGGCTGATCCAATTATCACAGCTGCTAACAAGAGCCTTCTCGCATTCCCATTCAACAAACCTCTTCCCTGACCCATCTGATACCTCCTTGGTGTTAATGATGTGCAAAAACTTTCAAACATGAAAATCATTGCATAAGTATCATGCAGAACAATTATTTCCGAATCCGGTTGTAGGGCAGATTGCTCAAGAGCATTCCCATCAGGCAAGAGTCGGTGAGTCCTGCATGAAGAAGTCCAACCCCTACTACCGTCGGAAGCAGAAGGAACCCGGAATGAACCGTCAGACCCAACCCAACCCCTACCAGAATCAACACCCCTGCGATGGCTCGAACCTGTCCTTCAAGGGAGATTCGATGTTGCCCCCGGACCACAGGCTTGCCTTGCTCAATCCAGGCAGTGATGCCTCCTTCCAGAATCCCGCAATTTGTTAGACCTTGGTTAATCAAATATTCGTAGGCAATCTTCACCCGGTTCTGTGTTCGGCAGATCAACATGATGGGGTGCTCATGAGAAAGGGTTTTCAGTTCGCCCACATATCTATGCAAATCTGGTAGAGGAATATTTCGAGCACCTGAAATGTGCATTCCTTCAAATTCTTGTGGTGTCCTGACATCGATATACAGGGGATCCTTCGATGAAGGAGGCGACACCTGATTTTCCTTACCCGTTCCCGATTTTGGTTCTTGATCTAATACCAATGCATTCATTTTGGTTTCCTCTCTTTCCCGTTATTTCGCGCATGAGGTTGTAGCTTCGGATTGAACCTTTTGGCGTGGATGACCCCACGTGGTGAGCCAGGCGTCATGCCCACCGACGAGATCCATGGCTTGAGTTCGTCCGGCTTGTTCCAAAATCCCTATGGCGGTAGATGATCGATATCCACTGGCACAATGGACCACCACAGGGGTATCTGCAGGGATGTCATGAACATGTTCGGCCAGGTGAGGCAAAGGAATGTTGATGCTTCGGTCAATATGCCCGGACTCCCACTCTTTTTCCGATCTCACGTCGACGACCATTGGTGGATGAGAGGTCGTCAGCAGTTCCGCAAGTCCCTGAGCGGAGATGCGTTGGACTTTTTGGACCACATCAGGGTTCACCTCAAGGGATTGCATTCCACCGTTCAGATAGCCCAGGACGCGGTCAAACCCAATGCGGCCTAATCGTTGAATCGCCTCCTTTTCATATCCAGGTTCGGCAATGATGACGATGGAGCGTTTGGGGTCCAGAACCGTCCCGGCCCAGGTCGCAAATTTCCCTCCTAATCCAATGTTGAGACTCCCCTTCAGGTGCCCCCCGGCATATTCAACGGCATTTCGGACATCAAGGACTTGAGCACCCTTTTTTTGATGATCCAACACCACTTGAAGGGAAAGTGGAGTAAGGCTGTTTCGCACCACATCATCCAGAACAGGATGCTGTTCCCTATTCATCCTGGCGTCATATCCAAAGTACGAAGGGACTTCAGGTTGGTCGGCCGTGACCAATGCAATAAATTTTTCTTTCGTCATGGGTTGAAGCGCATAATTTTCCCACCGCTGCTTGCCCAATGTGGACACAGTGTCATTACTTAAATTTTTCCCGCACATGGATCCTGCTCCATGTGCAGGATAGACCAGCGTTTCATCCGGGAGGCGCATGAGTGTATTTCGGAGCGAATCGAATAATTGTTCCCCTAACTCTTTTGCGGTGATCCCAATGGAGGCCATAAGATCCGGTCTACCCACATCGCCAATAAACAGGGTATCTCCCGTCAGCACGCAGTGCGGATGATCGGTGTTCTTGTCCAGGTCGTAGACGGCAAGCGAAATACTTTCCGGGGTATGCCCGGGGGTTTCTAACACCTGAATGCGCACCGACCCAAACTCAAGAACCTCTTTGTCCTGAAAGTTTCGAATGGGGAAGTCGGTCTTGGCTTTGGCGCCCAGACAAATCTCAGCACCAGTTTGTCGTTGCAGTTCAAGGTGCCCGGCTAGAAAGTCCGCATGGAAGTGAGTGAGAAACACATAACGAATCTTCCAATCGTGACGTCGGGCTTCCTGGAGATATTGCTCGACGTCCCGTTGAGGATCCACGACCACAGCGGTTGAGGTTTTGTTATCGCCAATCATGTAAGACGCATGGGCTAAACAACTCAAATAGAATTGTTTCACAATCATGATGAATGCCCTCCCCTCCTTCTTGAAAAGGAGCATTGGTCGAAATCGACTGAGCTCGTTTCGAAATATTCTTTTAATATTCTTTCCATGAAACACAATTACGCATGGATTGTGCCAGGTTATGCTTCGCAGCCGTATTTTAAAATTTTAAACAAAATCAATGCATTAGTGGATTATTAAAGATGAAGAGAGGCCTGTGTATGCCCTTAAATTCAGCTGAACTGAACGAAATGCGTTAACTGTTAAGTTAACGTATTAACGGTTTGGTTATGCGTTGGGAGAGGTCTAAAGCTGTTTGATTTTCTTCCAAAGGGTGACTCGACTCACTCCGAGCAGCTTGGCAGCCTCCGTTTTGTTGCCGTTGGTCTGTTGGAGGGCTTCAGCAATGCGAGCTTCCTCATCCGGTGGAAGGGAAGGCTCTGCTTTGGAAGAGAGAGGTTTGAGACTTTTAGATCTTGGGGGACGTTGGACCTCGGAAGGGAGATCCCACAGGGTGAGGCAATCACCATTGACGGTGACGAAGGCATGTTCGATCGCATTTTTTAATTCGCGGACATTGCCGGGCCAGTTATAGTCAATCAATCGTTGAAGGGCATCCTGGGCTATGTCTCCTATTTCTCGACGAAACGTCTTAGAACTGGCCGCCATGAAATGGTGAACTAAGAGAGGAATATCTTCTCGTCTGGCTCGCAATGGTGGAAGGGTAATCTCGAACACATGAATCCGATAATAAAAATCTTCCCGAACCGTGCCTTCAGCCATAAGGACTTTCAAGTCCCTATTGGTGGCCGTAATGAGTCGAACATCGACCTGCATGCCCCGATCATCTCCAACCCGGCGAATCTCGCTTTCCTGCAGGACTCTGAGCAATTTCAACTGCAGGAGAGGGCTGGTATCTCCGATTTCATCTAAAAATAATGTGCCACCGCCGGCGGCTTGAAAGACTCCGATTTTATCGCGGATGGCCCCGGTAAATGCCCCCTTCACATGTCCAAAAAGTTCGCTTTCAAGCAAGGTTTCAGGAATGGCTGAGCAATTAATGGCGAAAAACGGTTTGTCTTTTCGATCACTCAGGGTGTGAATGGCTCGGGCCGCCAGTTCTTTTCCGGTGCCGGATTCCCCGGTGAGCAGCACCGTGACATCGCTTTGTGCGGCCAGGCGGAGCCGGCGAAACACTTCTTGCATCGCAGGGCTTTTGCCGATGAGCTGTTGAAAGGACTCACGGGATTTCGCCTGTTCCTCCAGCACGGCAATTTTTTGATTATTTACAATAAATGAAGTGAGGTCGGTAAAGGTACCCACAGCACCTCCGACCTGACCTTGTTCGTCCCGGATGATTGAGACATTGCCGAAGAGGTAGAGTTCTCGCCCGTCTTTCCCCAGAACTTTGCATTCCTGATTACAGATGCCCCAAGGATACGGGGTCGGGTTGTCCAAAAATTCCGTCAGGATGCGAAAGCCCTTACAATTTTGACCTTCTAATATATGACAGGATTTCCCGAGGATATCCTGACTGGAATATCCCGTAATACGAGCTGCCCCGACGCTCCAGGCTACAATGTGACCTTTCGCATCGACGGTGAACACGCCATCCGCCATCACGTCTAACATGTTGCTGAGGATGGCGGGATTTTTCCGGAAATCTAGCTCCATGGTAGGTGGTTCAAAGAAGAGTTATC
This sequence comes from Nitrospirales bacterium, assembly GCA_013817135.1. Taxonomy (GTDB): domain Bacteria; phylum Nitrospirota; class Nitrospiria; order Nitrospirales; family UBA8639; genus Nitrospira_E. The sequence goes on along the minus strand of JACDDF010000056.1, from coordinate 4,759 downwards.
TGGGAAGGAAGAACCGGGTTGAAAAAAAGAGCGTAGGTGAATCAATAAGGCTGGAGAACGTTCATTGAGGCAATACGAATCTCCAGCCTTGCGTGGTCGTCAGTTTGTCCGGGACACCGCATGTGATAATTTCATGAGGCCGCTCACACCTATTTTGCAGGATCTACCTGTGCGGCTAGCAATGACTTGAAGGCGGGATCAGTCTCGACTAACCCCTTCAGCGTATCGTTGTCCAACATATACGCCCAGCTTTGGGGACTTGAGCCGGGAGTTTTTTCAAACCAGTCACGGGCCTGCTGTAATAGACCCAACATAGCCTGATTGTCACGAGGTACGTGAAACGCCAGGCTATAGGCCATAGCATAGGCTGCGGTAAATTTGTTGAGCGGATCTTTCGTGAGCTCGAAAGCTTTTTGAGCCGCCTCATAACCTTTGTGAATGTCGGGATCGTCAAAGTGCCGGTTCCAGGCCACTTTCCCAATTCGGGCCCATGCCAATTCCAAGAGCACCAGTGCGCGGAGTTCTTCCTGGTCGGTTGGTACTTCAGTCAATAATTCCTGTGGAGCGGACAGGGCTGCCATTTGGTCGTTCGTCCATCGGTAGGTCGAGGACAGGCGAATTCGGTTGTTGAAATCACCGGGCTCCAGGGAGGCTAAGGCCTCCATCACGGGAATCATTCGATAGAGAAAATCGGCGGGCATCGGCTCAGGCTTCCCGCCCATTTCCATTCCCAGGGACATATCAAACCGATCGGTTTGGGATTGCACCGTCCAATAGAGTTCGTTAAACCGTTGCGCCAGACGCTCGTCACCCAATTGAAGGCCGTTCAAACGACTTCCATAATCGAGAAACCCTTTGTACAGTTGATCTGAAAACACTTCGAGGGTAGGGATGTGGGTTGGACCAATCATCAAAACCCGGTTCAACCTCATGATGGATTCTAGTCTGGTCGGGGCTGCCTGTGCCTGCTGTATTCCTGCTTGGATGGTTTCCATGCTTTCTGGAAGGCCAAACCATTCTGTTGAGCGAGGCATAAACCCACCTGGATCCACCACAAATGGAATGGTTGTGCCACGCGGGCCATCGAGAATCAAATCCAGCACGGCACGGTCCGTGGGAAATCCCAACCGCTTGAGATCTGAAAGCACGACCCATTTCACGTTGACGGATTTCACCACCCGCTGTGCTTTTTTATAAGGCACGACCCAATCCTCGGCTCCCGGGGCATTGGCAATGGGTGCCGTCAAGGCATTCGGGTAGGACACCTTTGTGGTCAGAAAAGCTGTGGGTGTGGCGAGGACTGCGGTTTCATCTGGCGAAGGAAACGAGGCATGGGGCAAGGAACCCGATTCCACGGCCTCAATGACAAATGGGGTCGTTGGTTCCTGAACCGCAATGGACTGCATGACAAAAAACGACGGAGCTAATTGTTGATGGAGGGTCTCCGCAATATAGAATCGTTCGAAATCTGAAAAATCGACCAGTTTTCCAGGTCCCGGCCACACATTATCCAATGCCCGGTCGTTTTGTTGAATGACGAGTTGGTGGGCCTCCTGTCGACGGTGTTCACACCATTCATAGATAGGGTTTGACGGGTCGGGAAAGTTCCCGTCTGAGAACAACTGTTGTTGGGCCATCTGATGTAAGCACACAAAATCCAGTTGGCCGGCTGCGACCCGATCGCCGTCTCCTAACGCATTGGAAAATTCCCGAACGGTGGTGAGCAAGGCTTCCTCATTGACAGGTCCTGGGTTGGCGGCCCACACATGAGTGAAGGCCAACAGCCAGGAACAGCACAGGAGGCCTGCCCATTTGAGCGAAGACCACATCCGGCGAACAGGGGAACCGAGGCGATGATCTGCCTCAGATTGCAGGGTATCTGTCATAATTGGTTGACGACGAACAATACTCATGGAACCAAACTCCTCCTCACAAACATGCTTGGTTAATGATTTTGTGTACTAGTAGAGAGGCGAATGTCCCTCATGCCCGGGTGGCTAATCTACCATACTCTCGTTCTTGTGTACCACGATGGTACCCTGCATCACATGGCCCGGTAAATCGCAAAAATAGGGGAACGTACCGGGATGAGATGGGATAAAGACAATGTCTGTTTGGCCTCGGGTGGGAAGCAAGACGCGGCTTAGGCCTTCTTTGGAAAACTGTGGGGCACCACTTCCGCTGACATTCAAGTGGATATCTGTCAGTAGGCCGACTGGCAAAAATGCATGCAGTTCCGTATCCAAATTTTTGAGGACCAGCCTGGTTTTTTGCCCCACCGTGACAGAAAGGGTGTTGGGGCTGAATTCCCGTGATTTAATATTAATGGTCACGACGGTTTCCTCGGTATCAGCGGCAGGAGCGAGATTGACCGGCGTGGCTCCCCTCACTACGGCCAAGTCTGGGGGCACAAACATCGTGAGGCACAGCATCAGAACCCAGGTCTGAAAAACTCTGAACGAGGGCAGGGGGAACATCATGATGAATGCATTATACCGGTTAACGATTCCGGCGCGAAACGAGCAGGAGGAATTGTTCGCCAATTCCATGAAAAATTTTGGTACAGCCGTAAGTGGAAATATGTATAAAAGGAGAAAAATTCGGAAGGGGAGGGAAAATCTCAAGATCCTGCGGAAACGACCGAAAAACATGAGAATACATCAGGAGAACGGTCCACGGTGCAACTCTTTGAATTATTTATCGGTCCTGACCCCCTTTCGATAGGCATTGCCCTGGTGTTGGTCCTGAGCGTGCTGGCGTATGGATGGTTTGAGGTTCGTCGAACCGCCCGCCTCCCTCATATCGGGATGGTCCTGATCAAAAACCGGTTAAAGACGACCAGCAAATTCCCAACTCCGCGCCGATAGCATACCTTCCTCAGTTCTCTCGATTCCCAGCCTCAAGACGCAACTTCGACAAACCGTATTTGTTGAAATTTCCATTCGCGCAGTTGGGGTGTGTGTCATGCCATTCCTGCCGCGGCGCAAGCCTCTGGCGTCCTGCAACCCGAGTTTCAGCATCAGGAAGGGTGAACGCTGTCTAGATAGAGGCTGATGAGGGGGAGAGAGTGGCGGTTGAAAAAGGGCGATGGCCAAGGTTTCGCGTGAAAGTCTGGCGAAGGCGGAGTCCATGGTCGTGGCAGATCCCGTGGGATTCCGGTTCATTGACCTCCCCGGACTCCCCAGGGTTCCTTCCAAGAATTCCGGTCTTGCCTTCCTGTCGACACCATGCACAAATCCGAATCATGCGTTCTCCTTTTCTTTTTCGAGGGCACAAGAAAAAATACACCCACCCATTAACCCGAAGCTTCCCAGCATTAAGACTTCTGCCTTATGGCAAAAGCAATTATTGAACCTATAAAGTCATTGTTCGTAATGCATTGTATATATTGATGTTTTTAAATTTTCAAGGAAATCAAAAGAATGGTTGTTGAGAAAATACCACACACAGTTGAATCGAAAGAGATACGGTTCTGAGGGAAGCGTTTTGAAGCACACACTACTGATGTGGCATTTCTTGCCGAGTGTTTTAAAGGTTTTTGCAGTCACTGTTGAATCTTCAGATGTCACCAAGTAAGGGCCTGTTGAATATTGTAAAAATTTTGCCATTTTATCCGCTTCGGAGTCACCAAGATTTACCAGAGAAAAATAGTGGAGTGTTCAAAAAGGCCCGTCCAGCAAGGCCGCAGCCGGTTGGACGAGCGGAGCGTACGGAGGAGTACGTGAGCACGGCCAGGGGGCGAGAACGCCGCTGGCGGCATTTTTCAACACTCCCAGTGATACAAAGAGGTCTGTGGTTGCTCGACCCAGGCAAGGTCACGGATAATGAAGTCATGGACAAATTAGAACATCTCAATTTTCAGAACACCTATGCGGGCCTGCCTGACGTGTTTCATGAGCGGGTCAAGCCAACGCCTTTTCCTAATCCTTACGTTGTGAGCGTCAATCCGGCAGCTGCCGAATTACTCGATATTGACCCCACAGAATGGACCCGTCCGGAGTTTGCCGAATACTTCTGCGGGGCCAAGCTGTTGCCGGGCAGTGATCCCGTGGCCATGTTGTATTCCGGGCATCAATTCGGACATTACGTGCCGCAGCTCGGCGATGGGCGGGCCATTATGCTGGGAGAGGTGCGAAACCAAAAAGGGGAGCGGTGGGAGTTGCAATTGAAAGGCGCAGGGCTGACGCGATTCTCCAGGGATGGCGATGGCCGTGCGGTGATGCGTTCGACCATTCGGGAATATCTCTGTGGAGAAGCCATGCATGGGTTGGGGATTCCCACCACAAGGAGTTTGTGTATTGTGGCCGGGGAAGAAGTGGTCTGGCGGGAAACACCGGAACCGGGGGCGATGCTGCTCCGGATGGCGCCGAGCCATGTGCGGTTTGGCAGCTTTGAGGTGTTTTACTATCGGCGCCAATTCGAATATCTGAAAACGCTCGCAGACTATGTCATCGAATATCATTACCCGCATCTGGTTGGGGTTGAAAATGGATATGCCAGGCTGCTGCATGAAGTAGCCGTTCGCACCGGGCATCTCGTGGCTCAATGGCAAGCCGTGGGGTGGGCCCATGGTGTCCTGAATACCGATAACATGTCTATCCTGGGGTTAACGATGGATTACGGCCCATTTGGATTTATGGAACGCTATGACCCCACGTTTATCTGCAATCATTCAGACCATCACGGGCGGTATTCCTTCCAGAACCAACCCGACATCGGCTATTGGAATATTCGGGCTCTGGCGCGGGCCTTGTCACCG
>JACDDF010000616.1 GCA_013817135.1 Nitrospirales bacterium | reverse complement strand
GTCATGGAGTTTTTCTCGGAAGAAGCGATGGAACCGAATGCCAAGCTCCTGGACGTCATGGAAATCATCGGGTACCTGTTGGGTCGTATCTTTGAACGAGATCACGCCGGTCTCAAACGAGGCGAATATGAGGACCACTTGAGACGTCTCTACGGCCGCATCAAAGCGGTGCGGGAACTAGAAGACGTGCCGGGCGATCACAAGAGAACCGCCGAAGGCATTCATGACGAATTACGATAGAAAGAATGCTCAGCAGGGTGGGGACATGTGGCGACGATTTTATGGTGTCGTACCTAAGGTGACCGACACCCATTTTTTCATTCCAATCTAAACACCAGTGTCTGGCATCATAGACCCTCAGAAGAAAGCACACAGGTGATGACAATAGCACTTGGAAGTAAAAGCGCGAGTATTTCCTGGTCGTTCGGAGATTTCCGACCAAGCCACTGGAAGGCTCCGTCTGCGACCAAGCAAAAAACGGATCATACAGAATATATGGCTCCTCGCTCTTCCATGTAAGTCCCCGAAAGGGTTCTCTCATGATCCGACGCCTGCCGGCTGGCCCAAAGGAGGGACGCTCTCATCACCTGGCGGGCCTTGTTTGAGCGGAGCGAGTTGGCCCGCCTCCGAAGGCTGGCGTCCGTCCGCTTTAATGAGGCCAGACGGGGCGTCAATGGTTTTGGGGCCTTTTGACGGAACAAAAGGACCTCGCCTGCCGGGGCGAAACCCGGCAACACAAAAAATCAAGTTGAGACGACAATCGGGGACACAAGTGCGATGCGTTCACCTGCCAGCGCTTTTTTACGGGTAAACCCCAAGAGGGATTTCAGATTTACATTGTAAAGCTGAAAGGCCAGAACCATAAATTCTGCTTGATCCCAAAAAACTTGGCTCATGATGGATCTATCCTAGGATAGAGCAGCTGATAAGGAATCATCCACCCATCTTCTCCCCATCCGTCATTCCCGAAATTGTTAATCGGGAATCCATCTGCTCCCCTCCGGTATTCCTGCCGTCCTTCGCAGTAATCCCCTCTTCTTCGTCATGCCCGACGTTAGTAATCGGGCATCCATCCTTGTTTCTGATCGAGAGGAGGTTCCACCTACCCACCACCTGCAGGTCGGCCAACCGGGCTGACGCACGAATCAAGAGGCGGACCTTGTCTGAGCCTTGCGAGTTGGGCCGCCCTCCAGGGCCTTACGTCAGCACGATTTAATTTGCCTGACCTTGGTGAAAATGGTTTTGGCCACTTTCGCCGAAACAAAAGTGGCTCGGCTGCCGGGCCGAAACCCGGCATCTATCAATCACCCCCGACATTCAGCATCAAACCTCTATATTGCCCCCTACCTTCATTCCTGCAATTTCTGCCATCCATCTCCTCCCCATCCCCTCACGCCGTCCGGAAAAATCCCTCTTCAAAAACTTTCTCCGTCAAAAATATTTCCACCAAACCCTCATAAACAATAAATCTATACTTTATTCAATGAGTTGAGTAGCATGGCAAAGACTAAATAGGGCATCCATAAGCCAGTCATTAAAATTAGCCTGAGAACCCCTAACAGGCCCATGCCCACACTCGAAGACCAAACCCGCAAACCTATAGACGCTTTCTCCACACATGCAGTGTGTTTTCTCGTGAAGAAATAAGTATTTTACGGCGCAAATGATTACCTCTTACCACGCCAAATATTTTGCGTATGAGCTAACCAAGCGATGCGCACCGGATAGCATCGAAAAGCTTGCTGCTGCGTTATCGGATGCCTAGGTAGATCTCAACCCTCACCAGGTTGAGGCGGCGCTGTATGCCTTCCGCAGCCCATTTTCACGCGGTGCGATTCTCGCGGACGAGGTCGGCCTCGGCAAGACAATTGAAGCCGGGTTATTGATCTCCCAAAAGTGGGCTGAACGCAAGCGGCGCCTTCTGGTCATTGTGCCGGCCAACCTACGCAAGCAATGGGGGCAGGAGTTGGCCGACAAATTCTATCTGCCATCCGCAATTTTAGAAAATCGAAGCTTCAATGAGGCCATCCGCGCCGGAAACCTCAATCCTTTCCAGCGCGATGAGATCGTCCTCTGCTCATACCAATTTGCCCGTACCAAGGAGCCTTACCTGCGCCAAACCAATTGGGATCTCGTCGTGATCGACGAAGCCCATCGGCTGCGAAATGTCTATAAATCTTCCAGCAAGATTGCCACTGCCATCAAGCAGGCCGTCTCACCATTTCCCAAAGTGCTTCTGACTGCAACACCCCTCCAGAATTCGCTCCTGGA
>JACDDF010000615.1 GCA_013817135.1 Nitrospirales bacterium | reverse complement strand
AGCCAGAATGATCGACCACACATGAGAGGCGTTGATCCTCATCTGAGCCTCATTTTGGATTGACATTTTCAATGCGGAACAATCACCCACTTGCCTGAACGAGCCGAAGGAGACGATGTGTTTTGTCCCAGGTGGTCATCGGAAGATGCACGAGAGGAACTCATGAAGTCACCTCAAAGGTAAGAAAGGGAATGTGAAGACAAATAGGTCATCGTGCCGAGTTCCGGAGGAAACGCCGGCTCAGTTCCTAGAACATTCAGCGTGTCACGAATACGGTCGGGACGCTCCCAATCGCTCCAAAGCACATCTTCGACTTCAAGCATCCCCAGACGTTCAGGAACGCGCTGGAGTAATTCAGGAGAAAAATTTAGCATGGGAATTTTTTGATATAACTGACGAAGCATGCGGCCTTCATGCATACTCCCGATGGCTTGTCCCAATCGTTCAAACCGTTCCATGACGACAGGGAGATATTGCCAGCCAAGCTTCCAGAGGGTTGCAACTTTTGCCACGATCACCGAGGTATTCCACAAGGCCCCCTTGCCCAAGGCATTGAGGACTTCAATTCGGCTGGGTTTGTGCAGAAAGGATACGACCTGCCGGACACAGTCTCTTCCACTCCAACCCAGAACCCCGCCCACATTTACCCAGTTAGAGTCCAGCTCAAGATGAGTGGGACGAACACCAACCAGAAGAATGCGATCCTGAAGAAAATGGCTCGCACACGTGGCTCGCTCAATCGTCTCCAAGAAGCGATCCTCTGGAAACACCAAATGGTCAGCAGGGAAGATAACCACCGTGGCATTCGGATCCCATGCCCGAACATACATCAGAGGAAGATAAATCCCCGGCACTGTGCCGCAATAGTCTGGTTCAAGAATCTCTTGCCCTGACTGCTGACCCGCTAAGGCTTCGCTCGCATACCCAAGATGGGCCTGGGACACCACCGTGATTTTTTGATGAGGAGCCCCCAGCCGGTCAGCCCGGTCTAGGGTGTGTTGAAGCATTGACCGGGTTCCCACGAACGTACAATATTGCTTGGGCTTGGAATAGCCTAACCATTGCTCAATAAAAGGACGGGCTTGTTCACCATCCCCGCCAGCGAGAATGATCGACCACACATGAGATGCGTTGATCCTCATCGGAGCCTCCTTTCGGATTGACAATTTTTCCTGGAAATAATCATCTAGAGATTTTCAGAGTTTCCTGGAATATTTGATAGTGCAAGGCTTCTCCATTTCCTGTATTAGAGGTTTCCCAGTATCTCTTCGACAAATTCATAATTTACGCTTGAATCATTTAAATTTTGAATATAAACTGGCACAGATGGAATGGCTGAATTATCATCATCTGCACTACTTCTGGGTCATTGCTCGGGAAGGAAGCATTAAGCGTGCGTGTGAAGAACTCAATTTATCCCAACCGGCGTTAAGCGCTCAGCTTCGAACCCTCGAAGATACACTAGGAGAAAAACTGTTTAATCGCGTGGGGCGGACGTTGGTCTTGACCGATATGGGACAGATGGCCTATCGATACGCCCAGGAGATTTTCTCCCTAGGTCAGGAGTTCACGAACCTCATGAAAGGCCGGCCCAGTCATCGTCCCGTGAAATTGGTGGTGGGCATTGCGGAAGTGGTTCCCAAGATGGTGGCGTATAAACTTTTGGAATCGGCCTTTGCCTTATCGGATCCTCTTCAAATGGTTTGCTGGGAAGGCCGTTTGGAGCCATTGTTGGGAGAATTGGCTCTGCATACTCTGGATATTGTCCTTGCCGATACGGCCATCCCTTCTACCGTGGGGATCTCGGGACATAGTCATTTGCTCGGGGAATCCGGAGTGACGTTATTTGCATCAAAAAAACTCGCGGCCAAGTATCAAAAAAAATTTCCGAAATCCCTCGATGGAGCACCGTTCCTCCTCCCGACCAGTAATTCCATGCTTCGTCGAGGAATGGATGAGTGGTTCGGACGGGTTGGGATAACCCCACGATTGGTAGGGGAGTTTGAAGATGGTGCGACCATGAAAGCCTTCGGTCGGGCAGGAAAAGGAATTTTTCCAGGATCGAACGTGGTAGCGAAAGAAATATGCCGACAATACCTTGTTCAAAGAATCGGTGAAGTGCCGGACATTCGTGAACAGTTTTATGCCCTGTCAGTGGAACGTCGCCTGAAACATCCAGGGGTATTGGCCATTGTGGATTCAGCTCGAAAAACGATTTTTCGGACTACCGACTCCTGATGAAAATGGATCCTTGAGCTAGCTTTCCGCTACCAAGAT
>JACDDF010000614.1 GCA_013817135.1 Nitrospirales bacterium | reverse complement strand
ACTCTCTCCTTATCCTGTTATTCCGTAATCCGCACAATAAAAAAGCACCAACTGCCTGACCTAAGGCCGGATTGTTCCGCCTTGCCCGAGCAGTGGCGCCTTTGCCACTTCCCCACTGTTGACTCCTCGAATAATGGAGTATGTTTTTTATTCTTACCGAATTCCTAAACCGTTCGTTTCGGTAGGTTTTCGGCTCGAAACGTCAGTTCCCTGAGCCCATCACCCCTTGCCTCGCACTCGATCAAAAAAAAACGCCCAATCCCCTGAGAAGGAATCGGACGTTCATTGTCCACAAACACGTCTTTGCTAAATGACCGGCAACATCTTTGTTGCTAATCAAATTTTTAGCAGACATGTCAGCCGCTGTCAATCAGGGCTAAAGACCTATTCAATCGGTTTAGGAAAAATTTAACAACAAAGTCCCCAGGCAAACCGGATGCACTACGAGGTGGTTTGCGTGAGGAAGGCTACCGTGACTAAGACGCCGTTATACGTGCTATGGAGAGCGATTCCTGGCGCAAGACTTTCTGTCCGAATGCGTAACAGGACCGTCAACGAACCAATCAACGAAACGGCTAATACTGCCGGCCAATACTCAAGCACTTTCGGCATATGCACTCCAACAAAGATCATCGTGGTCATGAGACCAGCCATACCCGGTCCCCAGGATTGCGACAATCCGGTAAACAAGACCCCCCGGAGGAGCACCTCTTCCACAACAGGAAATAATCCTATTAACATCAGTGCCCACCAAACCTGTAACGAAAAGGGGCCACTGATCATCGCATCAAAGAGCGGTTGGGGAAGATCGTCTGGTGGGAGCACGCCATATTCAGTAAAGGCAACAAATCCAAAACCTAAGGTTAATCCCAGCAATCCAAAAGCCCATAGATTTCGAAAATCATAGGATTTCCCAAGTAGCTCCCGGAACCCTTTTGCATCTGAGGATGGGACCGCTAGCCGGTTCGCCAGGTGTATCGACACTACCATGGCTCCCATCGTCCCCACACATAAGGACAGGGGAAGTAACCAAATTTCCTTATATGGGGATACCGGGCCCAACTGCGTCCCGACGTCAATTCCCTCAGCCAGCGTCACCACCGCTCCCCCCACAGCCGAAACCATGAAGATCCCAAGTGCTTGAACAACATAGAAACATCCAACGATCAGGAACGCCAACCATGCGCCCAGCCAGGGCTTCAAACGGGTTGGAGCTTGGGATGGAGAATCATCAGAGCAGAGGACCGGGATAGGCATATTGTTTTTTCGGGTGTTGGGGAAATTTCTTGATGTCCCAACAAGACAGACCTTGCTTACAGAAGTCACCCATTCTTCTATGCCAGCACCTCTCAACCAATGCGGTAACCCGGAACGACAACCTTTTGATCACAATAGCAAGAAAGAAATGCATGCAGTGGGTAGGAGAAAACACAGGAGGCTCCAGATTTTTTAAAGTCAGGAAACACTTTCAGGTATTGCTCAGAGAAGATTGGGGTTTTTGGGAGTACATGGCCCACCGACATGTCTTTGTTAAATGAAGAGCAACGACATCGTTGCATAAAAGTTATTCGCACCAGACGAAGCACCCGTGTGATGTTGGCGGGTACTCGTCCTTTCACAGCAGTGCTTTCGAAATAGGAAGGGTCTGGTCTATTTTCCGCAAGAACGTGTAGGTGAGCATGGAGCTAACCCTCCATGGAGGACGATTTTTTATCAGATAGTTCACGAAACGCTCCAATTAATTTCAGGGAGACACTGAAGTAATTGTTAATGGCCTGGGAATCATCACCTACATCAAGATAGGGGGTATAACCCTCGCTCATTGCCAGTTTTTCTTTGGAAGGTCTGTTGAACCCCATCGACCATTTCGAAAAACTCCGGTTTTTGATCGGACCTTGAAATAAAACCGCCATTCGGTTGTGGCGAGAATCCTGCCGAATGACCCCAAGCATATTCCTCACCTGATTCCTGGGTCCCTCAAGCGCTTGAATAAACGACCCGTCGCAATGAAGTAACATGCCCGTGATTCCATGTTGCTTGTTTTTCTCCCGTGCGAGTTTCAACATCGCCAGTAGCTCGTCTTCTTCAATTCGCCGTGTTGCTGCACTGGCATAAATAATTTGATACAAGTCGCTTTCCATGACCCCCAGTCTCCCTCAAGTCACCAAATTCTCTCAGGCAAAATGCTCTTTTAATTGGATGTCACAAAAGGCTTTGATTTGCGACATGTCGTCCGAATTTCATCGCTTCTGAATGACGGAAAAGGCCACCATATCAAAGC
>JACDDF010000613.1 GCA_013817135.1 Nitrospirales bacterium | reverse complement strand
GGTCCAGGGTGCCGATGGCCAACCCGTACCGGTCATGGTGGAACATGGCAGAATTTTGGTGGAATAAATCCGGCCCAGCTCAGGAAGGGGTCACCTTAATCGAACTCTTGGTCACCTTGGTCATTATGTTCATATTAGCCTCCGTCGCCCTACCCATTGCGAAAGTCAGCATTAAACGGTCGCAAGAGTTAGAGCTTCGCCATACCTTACGAACGGTACGAACCGCCATTGATGCATTTCAACTGGATTGGGCGAGAGATGGGACCGTTCGTACAGGGAAACTTTGCGTGGAAAACGTGACGTCATGTCAAGAGGTCACGGGAGTGACCGGATACCCTAAGAAGCTGGAAACTCTCTTGAAGGTTAAATTAACGGGCGAGAAAGCCCAACTCGGTGAGCAATCGGAAATTAAACGGTATCTCCGGAAAATCCCCTTTGATCCCATTACGGAGACCACAGAGTGGGGGCTCCGGTGTTTCCAGGATGAACCAGACGAATCGCGGTGGTGCGGGGAAGATGTGTTTGACATCTATACCACCAGCGAAAAAAAGGCAATTGATGGGACCCCCTATCGTGAATGGTAATGACCCACTTTGTAATTATTGGCAAAAAGGGCTACACTTTACTTGAACTCATGATTGTCGTGGCCATCGTGGGGATTCTGGTTTCCATCGCGATTCCCACGTTTCAACACACGGCCATCAAAGCCAAGGAAGCGGCTCTGAAACAAAATTTATTCACGTTGCGGGCGGTCATTGATCAATTTTATGCGGATAGAAAGGAATATCCGGCGACCTTGGAGGACCTGGTGGAAGAGAAGTATCTTCGAGCTATCCCCGTAGATCCATTTACCAAGTCCTCGACCACATGGGACGAAATTTATGAAGAACAGGAGGAGGGCGAGGACTCTCCTGCTGGAATTTTTGATGTTAAAAGTGGGAGTGACGGCCAGGCGCTGGATGGCACTCCCTATACAGAATGGTAGGTAGGACATGAAACGCAATCATTGGGCACACATGATACTGAGCGGCACATTCATCCTGGCTGTAGGAGGCTGTGCTCAGAAACCGACGAAACCGGTCGCAGTCGATTCATCGATGGGGTATGCCTCCCAGGCTTCTCAACAAAGCGTTTTTCTTCAGGAAGCCAGAAGTGAGAATGACAATTTACGTGCAGAATTAGGGGCACTCAAAATTCTCATGGCCAAGCAGGCCGGAGAACTTCAATCACTCAGGGGGCAAACTCAATCCGTTCACCATCGTGAGCAGGATCAAGGGCTTGAACTGCAAAATATACGTGGAGAACTTCTGGACTCCCAAGCCGAGCGGGATGAACTACGAAAGCACAACATGGAACTCGAAGGCCAGGTTGCCAGTATGCCGGACACCACGCAACTCGTGTCAGATATTCAATCCCTCAACCAATCTTTTCACCAGATAATGACGAGCATGAAACAGCTTTCCACTGATATAACTCTGATCAAACAGGAAATCCACAGGTCCTCAGGTAAGGGACAACCTCTTCAAACGAAACTCCCAATCTCCAAACCACCTACCTCTTCCGGAGATAGACGCATGCCAGATTCCCAAGGACGGATTGTCATTCAAAGTGGCGACTCCCTCTGGAAACTCTCGCAAATGTATCAAGTCTCCCTAGCCCAATTACACGAATGGAATGAGCTCAATTCTGACGTGATTATGACCGGGTTCAAAATTCAGGTCACCTCCCCAATAGTTCCCCAGTTAAATTCGGTAAAATTTTCGAGTAATCCAAGTGAGGAACCGGCTTCCCCAGCCCTCCAAGAACCCCTGACTGAACCGGCACATGAAAACATTCCCATCCAGGACAATCGTGTGGAAAGTGTCCCTGAGCCAAAACATATACTCTCCCTTGGCAATCCCCAATCACCTGAGTCACCCTAGTGCCCCGGTTTCATTACAAAGCCGCTCGTCCGGATGGAACGATTATTGAAACCGATGGGGAAGGCGAATCACCTCGAAGCCTTCGATCTCAACTCGAGGCACAAGGCCTGCTTGTTCTTGCCCTGGGAGACTCCGGCACCAGAAAGATCGTCTCAGGCAAAAAACGGCAACGCCCTTTAGCGCTCAGAGATTTCCTGATTTTCAACCAGGAATTTTTGGCGTTGCTCAAAGCCGGATTGCCCATGTTACGGTGTTTTGATCTACTGGCAGAACGAAACACCCAAGGGGGATTCCAACAAGCTCTGCAATCCGTTCGAGAGCATATTCGAGGAGGATCGGCCATTTCCGAAGCCATGACT